>JAGLCR010000024.1 GCA_023146135.1 Bacteroidales bacterium | reverse complement strand
CACCTTCTTATACCCTTGCAGGTGGCCTTCCAGTAAATGGAATCTACTCAGGAACAGGAGTAAGCTCAGGAAGCTTTGCAGCAACAACTGCCGGAGCAGGATTACATACGGTAACTTACTTATATACCGATGCAAATGGATGTGCTGATTCAGCCGCACAAACCCAATTGGTAAATGCTTTACCCGTGGTAAGTATGACAGCTTTAACCGACCTATGTGCCGATGCAGCAGATTATACACTTAGCGGAGGAACACCAACTAATGGCACCTATTCAGGAACAGGTGTAAGCGGAGGATTATTCTCAGCAGCCACTTCAGGAGTAGGGTCATTCTATATTACTTACTCATATACTGATGCTAATTCTTGTACAGATGTTGACTCTATAGCACAAGTGGTAAACGCACTTCCTGTGGTTACTTTCACAGGATTAGCTGCTACTTATTGTGGTAATTCTATGGATGATACATTATTAGCAAACCCTCTAGGTGGAACATTCACCGGTGTAGGTATTTCTTCAAATATATTTAGTCCTTCTACGGCAGGAGTAGGTAGTTTTGATGTGACTTACGATTATACAGATGTGAATGGTTGTAGTAGTTCTGATACTAATTCAACTGTAGTTAATGCTGTACCTATAGTAGATTTGGGTTCCGATGCTACAATTTGTGCTATTGATAGTGTTCTTGTTGATGCAGGAGCAGGTATGAGTACTTATGCATGGAATACAGGAGAAATTACTCAAAGTATTTATGCTGATTCCTTAGGTTTAGGTATTGGTACATTTACTTTTTTAGCTCTCGTTACAGATGCAAATAATTGTTCAAATTCTGATTCTGTAGATATTACTTTTGAAGCTGCACCAGTTAGTCAATTAACTGATACTGCTAGTATTTGTGGCGAAGGACAAAGCTTAACGCTGGATGCTGGAGCAAGCACTTTATATGATTATGCATGGAGTACTGGTGAAACAACAAGCTCTATTATTGTTGACACAACAGTACTTGGTAATAATATGGATTATGTTTATGTAACTTTAACAAGTCCGATAGGCTGTGCAACAAATGATTCTGCTTTGGTTTATTTCCGTGAAGTGCCAATGCCATTTATTGGAAATGATACCACAATTTGCTGGAATCATCATATTATGCTAGATGCAGGTGCAGGCTATACTTCCTATTTATGGAATACAGGCGAGACTACACAAACTATTTCTTTGGATAGCATGGAGTTTATAATCGGAAGCAATGATTACTCTGTGGAAGTTGTAAATTCTGTATATTGTACTAATTCAGATACCATGACCATGGTAATTGACCCATGTACTGGAATATATACTCAGGAATTGTCTTATGAGGAAATCAGGATTTATCCTAATCCTTCAAAGGGAAGATTCCAGATAGATATCTCAGGATTGGAGAATGAGAATTATGATCTTGGAATATACAATTCGATGGGTAGTAGAGTTTTTGGTGAAAAATTAAACTCCAATGGAAAGTCAACTCACTCATGGGAGGTAGACTTAAGTACCTTTGCTAAAGGCGTTTATATTGTACGCTTACAGTCAAAAGGAATGATTAAAGTAAAACGCATTATTATACAATAGTTTTCATAAGAACTTTAATTATTTCTTTTAATTGGGAGGCAGTTTTTAACTGCCTCCTTTTTTTTTTGGAATTTGTATAACTCTTCAAAAAAAATAATAAAATGAAAAAGTATAAAATATTTAGTTTTCTCGCTTTGTTCATCACTATTCTTGTAAGTACCTCTTGCGAAAAAGAGGAGGCGAAAGAAGAAGAAAAGGATAAACCATTAGTTGGTGATTGCGTAGTTAAAACTCAACATTTTGATGATAGTTATTATGCCCAGAACAAGACTCCCTTCGGCTGCGTTCAGGATAAACTTATCGTCTTGTTCTAAACACAAAAAGCAGCCAAAAATGACTGCTTTCTTTGTGCCCAGAACAAGACTCCCTTCGGCTTCGCTCAGGATAAACTTCTCGTCTTGTTCTTAACACAAAAAGCAGCCAAAACTGACTGCTTTATTTGTGCCCAGAACAAGACTCCCTTCGGCTTCGCTCAGGATAAACTTCTCGTCTTGTTCTAAACACAAAAAGCAGCCAAAAATGACTGCTTTCTTTGTGCCCAGAACAAGACTCGAACTTGCACGGCCATAAGGCCACCAGCCCCTCAAGCTGGCGTGTCTACCAATTTCACCACCTGGGCAAATTTTATTTGCGCGGCAAATGTAGTATAATTCCGAGTATTATATGCTTTACTGTAGTATTTTTTTTACTTTTGAATACTAAACCAAGCGATATGTTTACAGAAAAAGATTTGCAGTTATTTGCACAAAAAGGAATAGAAAAAAATAAAGTAGATGTTCAAATTAAAAAGTTTGAGGAAGGATTTCCTTATGTAAAGCTTAGAGCTGCTGCTACACCAGTTCATGGGGTTTTGAGTTTCGATCAGTATCAGGTTAATAATTATGTTGATTATTATAATCAGCATATTCAGTATTATGATGTACTTAAATTTGTGCCTGCTTCTGGGGCTGCCAGTAGGATGTTTAAAGATTTGTTTGAATTTCGCGATGCTTTGCAAAAGGGAGTGTCCATTGACACTATAATGAAGAATTCCGAATATGCTGCAGCTCAAGTATTTGTTAAAGGAATTAAGCGTTTTGCTTTTTACTCACAATTGAAAAAGGTTTTAAGTCGTGATGGATTTGATATTGAGAGGCTGATTATTGAAGGTGATTTCGAAATTATTCTGAATTATGTTTTAGAGGAAAAGGGCCTTAATTCAGCAAATTTGCCCAAAGCATTATTGCTATTTCATCGCTATAATGATGGCAGTCGTTTGGCTATGGCAGAACATTTGGTGGAAGGGGTGAGTTATGCTCTTAATGGGCAGCGGCAAGTGAAAATCCATTTTACAGTTTCTGCGGAACATAAAAAGATATTTAGAGATGCGCTTGAGGATGTTATTCCATTATATGCCGAACAATATGATGTGAGTTACGAAATATCTTTTTCGGAACAAAAAAAATCAACAGACACTATAGCTGTGGATATGGATAATAAACCCTTTCGTGAAGAGGATGGTGGTATCTTGTTTCGCCCAGCTGGGCATGGGGCTTTAATTGAAAATTTGAATGATTTGGATTCAGAAATTGTCTTTATTAAAAATATTGATAATGTGGTTCCTGATAATTTAAGAGGGCCGACAAATACCTTTAAAAAAGTAATAGGTGCACATCTAATCAGTTTGCAAAAACAGAGCTTTGAATACTTGCAAATGCTAGATCAAGCAAATTTTACAGAAGAAGATTTGGAGGATATTATACAGTTTGTACAGAAAGACTTAATGATTTCACTAGATCAAGAATTTGATACCATGGACAATATCGAAAAAATTGATTTTCTTTTTTCAAAGATGAATCGCCCAATGCGAGTTTGTGGAATGGTGCGTAATGAAGGGGAGCCAGGTGGTGGGCCTTTTTTGGTGCTAACGGATGGGGGAGAGTCTTTGCAAATTGTAGAAAGTTCTCAAATTGATATGAAGGATGCAGAGCAAAAAGCGATAGTTGATTCTGCTACCCATTTTAATCCCGTTGATTTGGTTTGTGCGCTGTACAACTATAAAAATGAGAAATTCAATTTGTCCTTATTCGTTGATGCTGATACAGGTTTTATATCACAGAAGTCGAAAAATGGAAGAAAGCTTAAAGCTCAAGAATTACCTGGTTTGTGGAATGGGGCAATGGCTGATTGGATTAGTGTCTTTGTGGAAGTGCCAATCGAAACCTTTAATCCAGTAAAAACAGTAAATGATTTGTTACGCCCTCAACACTCTGGGTAAAAGAACTGCTGCAACTCAACAAAATAATAGCTTTGTAGGCTTATTCGATATTATTTCTTAATATCAGATAATCATATCATTATTGATTTAGGTTTCTTATATTTTTTGTATTTGGTCTACAAAAAAAAACTAAATTTGGCCTATCACTAATCAGTACCCGTATTTTAGCAATCAAAAATAAAGAAGCATCTTTGGTTTGTATCTTTTTAAAATGAGAGATGTCTTTGCAAATGGTAAAAAATGACCAATATAGTTCAAAACGAAGAATGGAGAATAATAGAGTTTGAAGACATTCATCCTGATGAAAAAGTTTTTGTGTCCAGCTTTGGTCGATTAAGAAGTTTTAAAACGAGTCGCAAAGGAGGGAAGATTATAAAGGGATCATGGCTGTCGGGTTACAATATTATTGTGCTTAAAAAAGGAAAAGATAAGCGTAAAACTATTTTTATTCATAAAATTGTTGCGGAATATTTTCATGATAAACCTTCTGAGGACGCAGAGTTTGTAATTCATATTGATTATAATAGGAAGAATAATCATTTTAAGAACCTTAGGTGGGTAACTAGAAAAGAAGGAGTAATTCATAGAAGGAATGATAAAGAATACGATCAGAAAAAAGTTCGAAATGCGAAATTAACTCCCAAGGATGTTGTTGCCATGAAGAAAATGATGAAAGAAACCAAACTGCGTCCTTTCCGCATAGCGCTTAAATTTGGAATTACTCAAACCCAATTTAATAGAATTAAAAGTGGTGAGAATTGGGGGCATATTAACATTGATTAGAAAGGTTATTATGCATTTTTTCGACTTGAGTGGGTAGTGATTTTTACCCACTATTTTTTTGTCCTGAAAACAAATTTTAAGTCAATATTTTAACATAAAAAAACTACTTTTGCAATCCAAAATTTAATACAAAGATTATGGTACTTATAGATGGAAAAAAGACATCAGCTGAAATCAAAGATGAGATTAAGAAAGATGTAGCTAAAATGATTGATAATGATATTGCTGCCCCACATTTGGCCGCAGTATTAGTAGGTGCTGATCCTGCAAGTCAAACCTATGTTACGGCAAAAGAAAAAGCATGTCAAAATGTAGGAATTACTTCTACAATATATCGATATTCTGAAAATACTACTGAAGAAGAATTATTAAAAGTAGTTGATTTTCTGAATAATGATCCAGAGTTGGATGGTTTTATTGTACAGCTGCCTTTGCCAAAGCATATTGATGAGCAAAAAATTATTGAAGCAATAAATCCTGAGAAGGATGTGGATGGTTTTCATCCAATGAATGTGGGTCGAATGGCATTGGGATTGGATTGTTTTCTTCCTGCTACTCCCAATGGAATTATGGAAATGCTAAAGCGTTATAATATTCCAACATCGGGTAAAAACTGTGTGGTAATCGGTCGTTCCCATATAGTGGGTTCGCCCATGAGTATTCTAATGTCGCAGAAGACAGAGCCTGGTAATGCTACAGTTACTCTTTGTCACAGTCGTACTGAGAACTTGAAAGATATTATAGCTCAAGCAGACATTGTTATTGCTGCCATAGGGTCACCACATTTTGTAACTGCTGATATGGTTAAAGAGGGTGCCACTGTAATCGATGTGGGAATTCACCGAGTAAAGTCGGATAAAACCAAATCAGGTTTCCGTTTGATTGGTGATGTGGATTTTGATGAAGTAAGCAAGAAGGCTGCCCATATAACTCCAGTTCCAGGTGGAGTTGGTCCCATGACTATAGCATCTTTACTATTGAATACGCTAAAATCTGCAAAGCAGAAAAGATAATATTTTGGATATAAATACACAAAACTTATTGGATGAAGGTAAAATGCTTCCTTTAATGGAGGCGTTTTATAGTGTTCAAGGTGAGGGGTATAATACAGGTAAACCTTCATTCTTTATTCGAGTGGGTGGTTGCGATGTGGGATGTCATTGGTGCGATGTGAAAGAATCCTGGAATGCCAAGCTTCATCCTCCTACTTTGACTGATGAAATTGTTAGTCAGGTGGAGGGTTGTCCAGCAAAGTCAGTAATAGTGACAGGTGGTGAGCCTTTAACATATAACATGGATTACTTCTGTGCAGAGATGAAAAAGCGTGGTTTTAAGACGTTTCTTGAATCCTCAGGTTCTAATAAGCTATCGGGTAAGTGGGATTGGATTGCTCTTTCTCCTAAGAAAAATAAGCCACCTGTACCAGAGCTTTATCCTGTAGCCAACGAATTAAAAGTAATTGTTAGCGATGCTTCTGATTTTGAATGGGCCGAATTAAATGCAGAGAAAGTTAGTAATGATTGTTTGTTGTATTTACAGCCCGAATGGAGCAAGGCTGACGAAATGATGCAGCAAATAGTTGACTTTGTTATGAAAAATCCTCGTTGGCAAATATCATTACAGAGTCACAAATATATGCACATACCTTAAAGTGTAGCATGCATAGTATATCAATACTATATCGTGTCTTAAAGGGTAAAGGCAATTCATAAATTGTCTCAAATAAACATTATGAACTTAAATAATCTCCCATACTACCCAAACATTCTTCTGGTTACAGGCAATGGAAAAAATGTAGGTAAAACAAGCTTGTCATGTACTGTAATAGAGCATTTTAAGGAGGAGAAAATAATAGGCGTGAAAATATCTCCCCATTTTCATGAATTTGATTCGAAAGTAGAAGATGTGCTTTATCAAACTGATAATATTATTATTATTGAGGAGCACCGTAATAATACTGGTAAAGATAGCTCGAAGTTGAAAGCTGCTGGGGCATTCCGTGTTTTTTTTGTGATGGTTTTGGATCATAACTTACAAGAGGCATTTGATAGATTAATTGGGTTTTCAGGTACTGATTTTCCAATGATTATTGAATCGGCAGCATTGCGTAATATTATTGTTCCTTCACAGTTTTTACTACTTACCCATATTGACAGGCCAGAGCCTAAGAAAAGTATCGAACACTTGATGGAATATGTTGATCACAATATTACCCTTTCTTCTGCGGGCCATAATTTCACTCCTAATAATATTTTTTACATAAAAGGTAAATGGGTATTTGTTTCTCATTTTAATAAATGAGAAACAACATGATGTACATCATGTTTTAAACTGTTATTTATCTGCAATAGTTTATTTAAAAACATTCTAAATTCCGTGTAAATACATACTTGTCAATGACATATGTTATTCATAATAATTGTAAATAGCTTAATGTATTGATATACAGTAGAGAATGTTGTTTATTAAAGTAACTTTGGCTTTCAAAATTATAGACAAAAGCAAGTTATATTTGCCCGAATAATTTAGACAATACAAGAGTATTAGTATATATGCTGGAAATATTAACTTAATTGAAGATTACTATCTTAAATTATTGAAGTTGCTATCACCAGATTATTAATTTATTAACCATATGAAAACAACCAGAAGACAGTTTATTAAGATTGCCGGTATAGGAACAGCGGGTGTAGCCGTTGCTGGGTCTGTATTTGGATCAGTACAAAAAGCTGCCGAAAAAAGTCTCACTAAAGCTAGTTCAGACAGTGAATTGACAAGAACTCCTACTTATTGTGAGGTTTGTTTTTGGAAGTGTGCTGCATGGGTTTATAAAGACAAAGAAGGTAACATTAAGAAACTTATTGGAAATGATGAGGATCAACATGCTAGAGGAAAACTTTGCCCTAGAGGTACTGGTGGACTTGGTATGTACTATGATGAAGATCGATTGAAAAAACCATTGATTCGTCGGACCAATGCTGATGGAAGTCAGTATTATGAAGAGGCTGAATGGGATGTTGCTTTAGATTTTATTGCCGATAAAATGAAAGGCATTAAGAAGGACTATGGTAAAGAGAATATGGCACTTTTTGTTCATGGAGCTCCTGCCAAGCATTTCGAGTATATGTTTAAAGCTTTTGGAAATGAAAATCATGCTGAACCGGCTTATGCACAATGTGCTGGTCCTCGTGAAGCGGGTTTCTTTGCAACTTTTGGATCTGGAGTTGGTTCTCCTGAACCAGCAGATATGCAAAACTCAAAATGTATCATCTTTATAGGTAATCATATTGGTGAAAATATGCACAACTCATTTGTGCAGGAGGTTTCTACTGCTATTGATAATGAAGCAGATATTATTGTTGTAGACCCACGTTTATCTACTATTGGAGCAAAAGCAACCCATTGGTTACCAATTAAACCGGGTACTGATATCGCTTTACTACTTGCATGGATGCACGTTTTAATATATGATGATTTATACGATAAAGAATATATCGACAAATATGCGTTTGGCTTTAATGAGCTAAAGGCACATGTTGCAAATTATACTCCAGAATGGGCTGCAGGTATTACTACTATTGACCCAGAGTTGATTCGTAAGTCTGCTTATACTATGGCTGCTGCGGCTCCTGCTGCTGTTATTCATCCAGGTCGTCATACGACATGGTATGGTGACGATACTCAGAGAGAAAGAGCAATGGCAATGATTAATGCTCTTCTAGGTGCATATGGTCGTAGAGGAGGAATGTATATGGGAGTGAAGCAAAAGCTTCCTAAATATCCAGTTCCTGCTTTCCCTCATCCACATTGGAGTTGGCAAAATATTACAAAGAAAAAATATAAGAATGCTGCTGTTGGTCTTACCAATGTATTGATTGATGCCAGCCTTCCTGATTTCCCTAAAGAGCATCAGATTAAAGGATGGTTTATTGCTGGTACAAGCTTTATAAATACTATTCCAGACCGTAAGAAGATGTTTAAGGCAATGGAAAACCAAGATTTGATTGTCGTAGTGGATACCATGCCAATGGAAATGACCGGTTATGCTGATGTTGTACTTCCTGAATCAACTTACCTTGAACGCTATGATTATAGTAGAGCAGGTAAAAATAGAGTGCCTCAAATTGCTTTTAGAATGCCTGCGGTAGAGGCTAAATATGACTCAAAACCAGCATGGTGGATGGCAAAAGAGCTAGGTAATAGACTTGGGCTTGAGAAGTACTATCCATGGAAAAATCTTGAGGAGGTTTTGGATTGGCAGTTTAAGCAAGTAGGTAGTTCTTTAGAAGAAATGAAAAGAATTGGTGTTAAAACACTAGTTTCACAAGAGTCTATTTATTTATTACCAGGTGAGGATTTTGAGTTTAATACCAATACAGGTAAAATAGAACTTTATTCCACTGATTTTGCTGAAAAAGGTTATGATCCCATGCCGAAATTTACTCGTCATGATTCACCTGATCCTGGCTTCTATCATTTAGTATATGGTAGAACTCCAATGCATACTTTTGGACGAACTCAAAATAATCCTTATTTATTTGATCTTTATGAGACAAATAATATATGGATAAACCCTAGAACTGCAAAGCTATGGGGTATTGATAATGGTTCTGAACTATGGCTTAAAAATCAAGATGGGGTTATAAGTGAATTTTCGGCCAAGGCTCGCTTAACAGAGCGTATTCGTCCTGATTCTATTTATATGGTACATGGCTTCGGTCATACCAATAAAAAACTATCGCGAACAAGTGGTCGTGGTATTAATGATATACCTTTGATTACCAATATTAAAATTGACCCAATCATGGGTGGAACAGGAATGCGTAATAATTTTGTTACGTTTTTATTGGAAGAGCCTAGTGCAGATGAGATTTTAGCAGCAGCTAATGTGGATACATCTAAAGAGAAATCTAAAGAACCTTCTAAAGAGAAATCTAAAAATGATACTCTTAAAGAAGTAGCGAAAGAAAACCATACAAAAGAGGAGGCTAAATTATGAGGTATGCCATGGCAATGGACACGCGAAAATGCGTTGGATGTTCCGACTGTGTAGTAGCTTGTCAAACAGAGAATAATGTTCCCTTAGGGTTTTGTAGAGATTGGATTGTTGAGTCGGTAAAAGGCACTTATCCTGATACTGTACAAATGCACTTTAAGTCGGAGCGTTGCATGCATTGTGAAAATACACCTTGTGTGCGTACTTGCCCGACAGGCGCAAGTCATGTAATAGAAGGTGGTATTGTGAAAGTAACACCCAATGAATGTATTGGTTGTGGAGCATGTATCGAATCATGTCCTTACGATGCTCGTTATGTGCATCCCGAAGGTTATGTTGATAAATGTACTTTTTGTGATCATCGTATTGCGCAAGGTATGAACACTGCTTGTGTTGATGTATGTCCTACAAGTTGTTTGATATTCGGAGATTTAGATGACCCTAAAAGTCCTGTATCAAAAGTACTTCAAGAGAAAGATTGGTATGTAATTGCTCCAGAAGCAGGTACGCAGCCACAATTATATTTCTTAAAATAGAACTTCTAAAAACAAAATAAATTATGGAAGAAATAATAAATGTAAGTGGTAGGTCAGTACCTCATATATATCCTCACTTAGAAATTTGGGGAACACCAATTGCTCTTTATCTGTTTTTTGGTGGATTAGCTGCAGGTTTGCTGTTTTTTGCAAGTTTCTTTTACTTAAAAGGCAAGGCTGATACCATGCCAATGACAGTAAAAGTTGCTCCAATAATAGCGCCTATTATCATTGTTTTAGGACTCATGTTGTTACTGTATGATTTACATCATATATTATACTTTTGGCAGCTTTTCTTAAACTTTAGGATAGAATCTCCTATGTCGTGGGGAGCATGGACATTATCAGTAATAATGATACCTGCAATACTATGGCCTTTGAGTTATCTTGATGATATTATCGAGTATCTTAAAGAGAATAAACCCAATTGTAGAATGATTGGTTTGTTTTCATGGGCAAATGACTTAATGAAAAAATTGCCAGTTGTACCATGGGTACTTGATGTTTTTATTAAAAACCGTGCAATAGTTGCTTATGTAACAATTTTCCTATCCATAGTACTTGGTGTTTATACAGGTATTTTGCTTTCCGCATTTAATGCACGTCCATTATGGAATACTGCCATCTTAGGACCTCTTTTTCTTACTTCAGGAGTTTCTACTGCAGCAGCATTATTAATGTGGATGTCAAATAATCCTAAAGAACGTACTCTTTATAGTAAAATTGATTTGATGTTAATAGCTATAGAATTATTCTTCATTATACATATGTTTATGGGCATGTTGTCGAGTGGTGTAGCTCAAGTTGAAGCTGCGCAATTATTACTTGGTGGACCTTATACTGTTGTATTTTGGGTGTTTATTGTAGGATTAGGATTGGTTTTGCCTGCAATACTAGAGATAATGGAGCTGCGTGGATTTCATATTCCAATAGCTATTCCCGCATTTCTTATTCTGATGGGTGGATTATTATTTAGATTTATAATGGTGTATGCTGGTCAGGCATCTGGATTTGGTATTCATTAATATTAAAAATATATACAATGGAAAAAAGTAAAACATATATGAACTCATACCTTGCAGGAATACTTATTGGAGTATTTATGATAGGAGCCTATTATTTTTCGGGTGAAGGTTTGGGTGCTAGTGGAGCCTTAAAAGCTGTCGTTGTAGCAACAGTCGATGGTGTAAATCATGACTATGCAAAGGATGCTCATTTCTTTTCGGCACGTGTGCAAAATGAGGAGCAGTCTCCCGCAAAATCATGGTTGGTATTTGAGGTTTTAGGTGTTATTGCTGGAGCTATATTATCAGCGGCTTTGGCAGGTAGGCTTAAGATGGAGATCATTAAAGGGCCAAATATCACCAATAATAAGAGGTTAATATTTGCTTTAATTGGTGGCTTATTGTTTGGAATAGGCTCGCAATTAGGTAGAGGCTGTACTTCAGGTATGGTAATGTCTGGAATGGGAGTTTTATCCCTGTCTGGTTTTATAGGTTTGATAGCAATCTTTGGTGGTGGCTATATAATTGCCTATTTTTTTAGAAAATTATGGATTTAATAATATTAAAACGAATATAGATATGGGACCTTTATTTCCTTTAGGATTAATAGGAGACGAGCTAAATATGCTGATTGGATTTATCATCGGTATTGGATTTGGTTTTCTTCTTGAAGCAGCTGGATTTACAAATACGCGTAAATTGGCTGGAGTATTCTACGGTTACGATTTTGTAGTATTAAAAGTATTCTTCTCAGCTGCAATTACGGCTGCTATTGGACTATTCTTAATGAATCACTATGGATTAATTGATATTAAAGCAACTTTTTATCCTAAAACATTTTGGATCCCAACTTTAGTTGGAGGTTTTATTATGGCTTTTGGATTTATTATTGGTGGTTTCTGCCCAGGTACAAGTATTTGTGCGGCAGTAACAGGTAAAATTGATGCAATGGTATTTGTTCTTGGTGCTATTATTGGAATATTTGGGTATGCATTTACCTATGAGTCAATATGGGAAGATTTACGTAACAGTGGAGCAATGGGAAGAGTTAATATTGCCGAGTGGATTGGTGTAAGTGATGGAACATTTATTCTATTATTGACCATTGTTGCTGCAATAGCATTTTTTGCTGTATCAGTGATACAAAAGAAAGTGACTGAGAAAAATGATTATCAACTATAAAAAGTATAAGAATGAAGAAATTTGATGTAATATACGTTGGTTTGCTCTTAGTTGGTGCTTTTTGGGCTTTTGTTATTAATAGTGCCAATGATGAACCAATTGATAGAGTACAACCTTGTGATTTGCTTGATATTGTTTCTCAAACAGATAAATATATGACGACAGATGAGCTTGCTCGTAGATTAATGTCTGATGATCCAACATTAGCTCTTATCGACTTACGTTCAAAAACAGAATATGATAAGTACAGCCTTACGGGAGCAACTAATATTCCCCTTGAAAATGTGTTGGATGATGAATATGTGGATATAATTAATCAAGATATTCAAACAGTCGTTTTTTATGGAAATAGTTCCGACCTTGCAGCAAAGGCTTGGATGTTGACAAAACGACTTGGCTATCAAAATAGTTATATCTTGAAAGGTGGTTTGAATAGATGGGTTGAAACAATATTGAGACCAAGAGAGCCCCAAGAAACTGCAAGTAGAGTAGAATTTGAACGCTATAGCTTTCGAAAAGCTGCAAGTTCATATTTTGGAGGTGGATCAGCACTTGGTGAATCAACAACAACAAAACGCTTATCAGCTCCTATTAAACGTAAGAAAAAATCTGCAGCAGGTGGTGGTTGCGACTAAAAATACAGAATTATGAAAAAATATATAATAATCTATTTAGTAGGTATTCTTGCTCTTACTTCATGTAACTCAAAGGAGAGTAGATCCTTTGTCCTTACACCAAAAGAGGCGGCAAAGGCTAATAGTCAAACAAATATTATTTCACCTCAATTACTAGGTGATATTTATTATTCTAGAAATAATACAACTATTTATCAATTTATTGATCTTCGTACACCTCAGGTTTTTGAGAATGGACATGTGAAAAATGCGATTAATATTCCTTTTCGAACGATGACAAGGAATAAGAGTTGTAGGTACTTTTTGAATCAAGATGTTATTAATATTATTTATGGTGAGTCGACGGAGCAAGCTATTTTTGCGGGCTTTTTCCTTCAACAAATAGGAGTAAAGAATTATTTTATTGTTCTTGGAAACTATGACTTTATTAAGGATAATATTATTGATCATTATAATGTATATTCTGCACATTACAATCCTGAAATTGCTCAGTATGATTATGCTAGAATTGTTGCAGAAACAGCTGGAGCGCGTAATTATGCCTCAAGTCCAAAGGCGGCTAAACCTGCTGCTACATTCAAACGTAAGAAAAAGTCTGCAGCTGGTGGGGGATGTGATTAATTCTTAAAGAAACTATTAATATTATTTATATCGAAACTTACGATGAAATATTATCAAATTATAAAATATTAAGCAAATGAAACATATTAAATTATTTAAAGGAATACTTCTAGTTTTTATTGCTTTTGCTTTTAGCTCATGTACTGAAACCGTACTTGATAGTAAGCAAGCAACTATTAACCTTCCGCAAATAACTGATCAATCCGATGCAATTGTTAATTTCTTCAATAACAGTGGTGATTATATCAATGGAGAAAACTCGCCATATTTGATAAGTGTTGACGAAGTGAAGGAGAATATTGATAAGTACCTTCTAATCGACACTAGATATCATGAAGATTATGTGTTAGGACATATTGATGGTGCTATTAACGTTGACCGAGAAATGATTATTGATTTTTTGAAGTCAATCAATATTTATCAGTACGAAAAGATTATTATTATTGATAATACTGGTCAGGGTTCTGCTTATGTTACAAGCGTATTGAGAGCTATTGGGTATGGTAGTGCTTATGGCATGAAATTCGGAATGAGTTCTTGGAGTAAGGTGTTTGCAGATAGATGGCAAAAAAATGTTGGTGATAAGTATGCCAATTATATCACTAAAGAAGAGTTTGCAAAAGCTCCAAAAGGCAAAATCCCCGTGTTTAAAACAAAAGGTCAAAGTATCTCCGAAATACTTGAGTTGAGAGCCAAAGAGGTAATTAATTATAACTTTTCTGTAACGGTTGATAATTTAATAAAAAATATAGATGACTATTATATTATAACATACTGGTCTAAGGCTAATTATGACATAGCTCACCTTAAAGAAGCTGTATGGTATCAACCAAAGAAAAGCTTAAATATTAATGTTGATTTATCTACTATACCAACTGATAAAAAGGTAGTTATATATTGTAATACTGGGCATCGTGGCTCTTCTGTTGCAGCATATCTACGTATTTTAGGTTACGATGCGTATAATCTTAGATTTGGTGTGAATAGTTTTATTCATAAAGAGGCTTTAGTTAATGGATGGCATGCATATATTGCCAATGAAAAAGTGAATGATTTTGATATTGTTATAGGCGAGAATCCCAGTAAAGAGAAGAAAGCAAAGGCTAACACTATTATCAATCCTGATCTTAATTTTAAGCATAGAGAAGTTATTCAGCCAGATCCAAGTGAGGTGTGTGACTAGTATATCTTGTTGGAATATAGCTAATAAAAAAGGAAGAGTATATACTCTTCCTTTTTTTTATTTCTAAGCTTTTTAAAATTCAAATATATAGTTATATATAAACTAATATATATTACTTTTTAAGTTGAAGCATTATTCAACTTGACTACCTATTGGGTGTAGTTTTTTCATTTCCTTTGTTTTATAAGAATAGGATAATTATTGGCTTTACGATAAGGTATTATAATGTTGATTTTCTATGAATATAGAAGACCAAACCAATATCAATAAAGTAGTAATTATTTACGAATATCATTTAAATATAACAACAACACCTTTATGAAAAAAATAATACAAATTATTTTGGTAATCGTGATTCCAGAAATCATAATTTTTTCCATTATTGGAATTTATAATCCTGATAAGGTATTAATGCCATTTGATAATTCAAAGATTCAACGAGTACAGCATGATAGCATGCCTGCCGATCATGCTAAATTTGAAGAGCTTCAGCAAGATTTTGAAACAGGACAACAAGTTACAGAGGCATGTATAAGTTGCCATACCGAAAGGGGTAAAGAATTTATGAAAACGGAGCACTGGAAATGGGTAAAAACAGATACAACCATTTCAGGGGAAATGATAGAGCTTGGTAAAGAAAATGTACCCAATAATTTCTGTATTGGTATTAGCTCAAACGAAGATTTATGCTCAAAATGTCATGCTGGTTATGGATATGAGGATAAGAAATTTGACTTTACAGATCAAAATAATATAGATTGCTTGGCATGTCATGATAATACAGGAACTTACAAAAAAGGAAGAAAGGGTAATCCAGTATCAACAGTAAATCTTAGTATTGTAGCCCAGCATGTTGGCTATCCAAGTAGGGACAATTGTGGAAGTTGTCATTATAAAGGTGGTGGTGGAAATAACGTAAAGCACGGTGATTTGGATCAGGCTCTAAATAGCTGCTCTCGTGAGGTAGATGTACATATGGCAATTGATGAAGCAAATATGGAATGTACCGAGTGTCATACAACACAAAATCATAAAATTACGGGTAATGTTTATACCTTGTCCACATCCAATGACAATCGTAGTAGTTGTACACAATGTCATACAGCAACACCACATAAGAGTAAAACACTTAATCAACACTTTGAACAAATAGCATGTCAAACATGCCATATTCCAACCTATGCCAAGGTAAATCCAACAAAAATATATTGGGATTGGTCCACAGCGGGTAATTTCATTGATGGTAAGCCTTATCATGATGAAGAGCACATAGCAGGAGATTCTATTATTGAGTATAGCTCAAAGCATGGTACAGCAATATTTGCAAAACAACTTGCACCCGAATATGTATGGTTTAATGGTAATTCTGAGATTCATTTGTTTGATGATAAAATTACCGAATCGCCATTAGTATTAAACAAGCTTTTGGGCAACTATGATGATAACATCAACCCAAAGGATATTGAGCATCCTTCAAAAATATATCCTGTAAAAGTGATGCGTGGAAAACAGATATATGACTACAATTACAAAACACTTATTCAGCCACATACTGTAGGACCAAAGGGGAGTGGTGCATATTGGTCAGATTTTGACTGGAATACATCTGCTAAAACGGGAATGGAAGCATTAGGATTACCCTATAGTGGTAAGTATGATTTTGTAAGTACTGAGAGCTATTGGCTACTCAACCACATGGTTTCGCCAAAGGAAGAGGCATTGAGTTGTGAAAGCTGTCATAGTCGTGATAGTAGATTATCAGCGCTAAAAAGCTTCTACTTGCCAGGTAGGGATAAAAGTAAAATAGTTGATATTGGAGGAATTCTATTTCTAATACTTGTAGTATTGGGAGTCGGTGGACACTCAGCTCTTCGAATTCTTTCTAAGAAATAAATAAAAAACTGAAATAAATAAAAACAGGATATAATGAAGAAAGTATATATTTATCGACGATTTGAAAGGTTTTGGCATTGGACTCAGACCTTACTAATACTTACTCTAGCACTTACAGGTTTTGAAGTTCATGGATCATTTAGTCTTTTTGGTTTTCAAAGGGCTGTACTTATACATGATAATGCTGCTTATACCTACATGGGGCTGCTAATATTAATTTTCTTTTGGTTGTTTATCACTGGAGAATGGAGAATGTATATGCCAACAAAGAAGCATATATTTGATCAAGTAGAGTATTATATTCATGGTATTTTTCATCAAGCTGAACATCCTACTCATAAAACAATGTTCAATAAATTTAACCCACTACAAAAGGGAACTTATTTTGCCCTAGACTTTGTTATTTTACCAGTTATGGTAGGCTCAGGAATAATGTATCTTTTCTTTTCAGACTCCTTAAAGTTTCATAATGGATATGCCTTAGAGCCTATTGCCTATGTTCATGTTGCTGGTGCCTTTATTTTAATAGGCTTTGTAATAGCGCACGTTTATCTAACGACTACGGGTTATAAACCTATGTCGGCAATAAAAGCGATGATAACAGGTTGGGAAGAAATGTCGGATGAAGAGGCTGAAGTGGCTGTTAGAGAGAATATAAGAATGCTTATGCGTTTCTCTCAACGTAAGATTATGAATGCTGATGGCGAAGAGGATGATAATATGTTTGATGTGTCATTAAGTCAAGAAATTGATCATACAAAAGCAATGATGATTGATTTCCAGAAAAAATTAAAAGAATCTAATGTTGGGTATTTTAAGATTGATAAGGATGGGATTTATGTTGAGGTAAATGATATTTGGAGAGAGCTATATTCGAAAACGGATGTAGGTGATCCAATAGGCCAAGATTATCGACTGAATAGAAAAGCTGAGGATAGAAAAACTGTAGAGACTGTATTTGCTCAAATTCTACAAGGTAAAACAATCACAGGAAGTTTGGTTGCTAGATATAATTCAGATGGAAGTAAAAGTTTTCATACAATTTCTGCAAGTCCATTTTATGAGAATAATAAAATTGCTGGTATGGAAGGTTATATTATTGATAGGGGATAAGCGTTCTTTATTTGATGTACGGATTAAGGTAATACTAAAAAAGCCAATAGATGATTCTATTGGCTTTTTTAGTATTGTCGAAATATTGAAATTACTCTTTGCGCTGAAACTCTAGTGCAGCTTTCTCAAAATGCTCATTGAATTCCTCCAGTCGATATTCCTCACAATTAGGAGAATATATTTTTGCAAAGTCGTCAATTTTATACTCTGCATTTACTGAATACACTAAAGATGCCTCGAAAAGTTTAAAATCACAATTGTTTCGAATGTGAGTTATCATCTTTTGAAAAGTAAGAAACTCCACGTCAATAGAAATAGGTAAAAAGAAAACGTGATGAGCACTGCAGTCTCTAAAAACATTTGGTTTCACCTCTTCCATTACTACCATTTCTTTAAACTGGATTAAGGTTTTTACAGCAGAGAATTTTTTTGGTTTCTCAAACTCAATATTCCTTTTTTCAAAATAAGGCAGCATTCCCATAACATCCTCAAACTCATTTTGTCTAAATCTTATAAAGTTATACTCCTTACCATGAACATTCATATGTCCAGGATAAACATGAAGCACTTTGTTATGGTCTTTTTCATAAAATGAAATGCTCCTTATAACTCGATCCTGGAAACAAGGTATTCCTTTTTTCATTAATAAGAAATAATGATGAGCTATAGGTGTATGTTCCTTTTGTGGCATACTAGAGTAAAAGCCAATTAATCTATTCGATTCAAGAATCATATAATTTGATTCGAAATCAGATTTTCTTAATTCAACTTCCTCTGATACGCAAATAAATCTTGAAGTAGTATTGTTGTTCATGGTTTCTGCTTTTTAATGAAATATAAAAATAATTATTTTTTAAATATGGTCCTAGTCTAATACGTTGTTTTAAGAGAAGTGTTTTAATTACTATTTTAATGATTTTAGTTATGTTATTAGTGTTTTTTTTATTTAATAATTGGATTATTATTATTCAATTCGTAATTTTATATACTTGTAAACACCTTGTATATAGTGAGGAACCTATTTATTATCATAGTTAATTATGCTAAACTGCTTATAAATAATATATTTCTTCATTATATGAATAACCCACTTTAGAATTATTTATGAGAGTCGAGATTAGTATACAATTTTAACTAAAACTAATATTTGTCATAAAATCTAGTGTTGAAAATCGAGATGTTTTATATCCTATTACATGTATTGTTTATAAAATAACAATACAATTGTTTTACTTTTGTTGTGAAACAAATAACATATAGTCTATGAAACGAATAATTTATGTAATTTTAGTCCTTATTGTTCCTCAACTGATAGTGTATACGTTAATTACACGCTTTGATATCAATTTGGGGTCAGATGAGTCTGAAGAGATTGAGCTTGTAAACTACACTAAGAAAGCTGACAAAGTCATTAGAAAAGTTGTAGATCATGCAAAATTTGAGGTGTTACAACAGGAGTTTGAACGTCCTCAAGATGTTACCTTAGCTTGTTTAAGCTGTCACACAGAGCGCCACCACGAAATTATGGCTAATAACCATTGGACATGGGATAGGAGTGAAAAACTCGCAAACAGAGATTCTGTAGTTGTAG
This sequence comes from Bacteroidales bacterium, assembly GCA_023146135.1. GTDB lineage: Bacteria > Bacteroidota > Bacteroidia > Bacteroidales > UBA1556 > UBA6267. The sequence continues at coordinate 6,570 of JAGLCR010000024.1, read as the reverse complement.
TAGGTAAAAAGAATATCATCAATAACTTTTGTATAGGTATTGGCGGTAGTGAAAAAACGTGTTCGCGTTGCCATATCGGTTACGGTTGGGAAGACAAGTCTTTTGATTTTTCTAAAGAGGAAAATATTGATTGCTTGGTTTGTCACGATCAGAGTGGTACTTATGTTAAGGCCAAAGGTGCAGCTGGTTATCCTGCTGTAGGTTTAGACTTAAACCTTATTTCGCAGAGCGTAGGTTCTCCTAAGCGTGAAAATTGTGGAGTATGTCACTACTGGGGTGGTGGAGGAAATAATGTGAAGCATGGTGACTTAGATGACGCCATGAATTCCTGTTCACGCGAAGTTGATGTTCATATGGCTATAGATGGCGAAGATATGAGTTGTGTCGAATGTCACAAAACAGAAAATCATGCTATTCCTGGAAAAGTATATGCTTTATCAAGTGAAGATAAAAATAGAGTGACTTGTGTGCAATGTCATACAGAAGCTCCTCATACCGATAAATTACTTAATGATCACTTTCAACGTATAGCTTGTCAAACATGCCATATACCTGAGTATGCCAAAGCAAATGCCACAAAAATGGTGTGGGATTGGAGTACAGCAGGTCGATTGGATGAGCATGGTAATACCATACATGAAAGTGATGCCGATGGAAATCATAACTACTTAAGTATTAAAGGTACATTTGTATATGACGACCATGTAGTGCCTGAGTATTATTGGTTTAACGGATTGGCAGATCACCTATTAATAACGGATAGTATTACAGAAACTCCTGTTCAGATGAACACTTTAGAAGGTTCGTATAATGATAAAGGAGCAAATTGTTCCACAGGAAGCTGCTCTAAAATATGGCCAGTTAAAGTTCACAGAGGAAAGCAACCTTATGATGTTGTTAGTAAAAAAATTGTGCAGCCTAAGCTTTGGTCACCAAATAAAGGTGATAGTGCGTATTGGACAGACTTTGATTGGGATAATTCTATCGAGGCAGGAATGAAGTATGTTGGTTTACCTTATAGTGGTAAATACGATTTCGTTGAAACAGAAATGTACTGGCCATTAAATCACCAAGTTTCTCCAGCGGACAAATCACTTCAGTGTACTAGTTGTCACTCAAGTAGTCCTGACAGTAGATTAGCCAACTTAAAAGACTTCTATCTGCCAGGTAGAGATCGTTTTAAGATGATTGACTATGCAGGTATATTTTTAGTACTCTTTGCTCTACTAGGTGTTATTATACATGGTGGCATTCGAATAGTGTTGAGAAAGAACTGTTTACACGATAATAAATAAAAAACACATATTTAAAATTATTAAAATGAAAGTATATATATATAAAATATTTGAAAGATTTTGGCACTGGACACAGGTTACGCTAATCGTACTGTTGGCTGTTACTGGTTTCGAAATTCATGGCTATTACGAGTTGTTTGGCTATAGAGAAGCTGTGATGTTTCATGACAGAACTGCTTGGGCCTTTTTAGTACTAATTGTGTTTGCTATATTTTGGCACTTTACTACTGGCGAATGGAAACAATATGTACCTACAATGAAGTTGGTAAAAGAGCAGATTAGTTATTATATAACTGGAATATTTACGGGAGCAGAGCACCCTACCAATAAACTTGTTTACAATAAATTTAATCCATTACAAAGAATAATTTATTTAGGACTAAAAATCTTAGTGATACCAGTTATGGTTATTTCTGGATTTGCCTATATGTATTTGAATTATCCAAATGTCGCAGTTGAACTCAGTGGCTTAGGATTAGTTGCAGCAATACATACTATGGGAGCATTCTTCCTTATAGTATTTATTATAGCTCACGTATATCTTACCACTACTGGTCATAAGCCTCTTTCTAGTATTAAAGCAATGATTACTGGTTGGGAAGAGATGGACGAAAAGGAAGCAAGAGAAATGGTTATTAGTGAGATGGAGTATAGTTTGAAAAAAACTAAAGAGCATTTCTTAAGCGAAAAAGATAGTAGTGCATTTCTTGATAAAGCTCTCGAAGAAACAGAGGAGAAGCTAGGTGTTAAGAAAGTTACAAAGTTCCGTGATGTGATTGCTAATAGTGGTGCAGGTTACTTCAAAATTGATAGTACGGGTCATTATATAGAGGTTAACAAAGCTTGGGTTGGTTTATATAAATATGGTTCGATTGAAGAGATAATAGGTAAACACTATAGTCTTTCAAGATCAGGCAATGCATTGAAACAGCTTGATGAGACATTTAATAAAGTGTTGAGTGGAGAAACTGTTGAGCATGGTTTAGTAATACGAAAATGTAAAGATGGAAGCGTAGGCTATCACACAATAACAATGACTCCTTGGATTGAAGATGAAAAAATAAAAGGAGTGCAAGGCTTTATACTTGATGTGGATAGTACAAATGCTGCCAAAATGGAGTGGGATAATAATTAAGAATTAATAATAAACTAAAATATATAATGATGAAATACAATTTTTTATACAAGTTGCCATTGTTTTTAGGACTATTCCTAATGTTTTCTTGTGGAAATACAGAAAAAAACTATAGCAGTATTGATGAGTGGGTGGCAGAAGTTGAGCCTACAGTAGAATATGTAACTGTTGAGGATTTGCATGGTGCTCTTGATACAGCGGATATACTTGTTGTGGATGTAAGAGAGCCATATGAGTATAACCCTGGTTATATTCCTGTGGCGGTTAATATTCCTCGTGGTGTTATTGATTTCAAAATGGGCAATGAAGCATTTTGGGAAAATCAAATGCTATACCCACCTGAAAAAGATATGCAAATTATCCTTGTATGTAAAAAAGGTAAGCGTAGTCTTATGACAATCAGTACTCTAAATAAATTAGGATATACCAATGTTAAGTACTTAAAAGGTGGATTTAAGCAATGGGAAATTAAATATCCTCTTGAGCAGGAGAAAAACTTGGAGCAAGTTCATGACAGTGGCGAAGAAGTAGGGGGTTGTTAATCAACTTCACTATTTAGTCACAGTTTTTAAAGCCTTACAATTGAATTTTGTTCAATTGTAAGGCTTTTTGATTTTAAATACCAACCCAAATAAATGAATGTTTTATAGTGTAGAAAGTTCAAAATAATATCGAAAACATGACGAAATGTAAAACGGGCTTTTCGCTTTTTTCTATGTTTTTATTATTTATATTAAGTATAAATACACAAAATGTTTTGTTTTTAATATATGATTTATTTTAGCTGTTTACGATTTAGGTCTATCACTATTAAAAAGTTGTATAAACTTGTTAAAGTATAGATATAATGATATATATGAGAATATATTTTTATTCCTTAGCTTGTTTAAATTATTACAAAAATATATTTTTAGTTTTGATATTTAGCCTGTTTTCAAAATCTAAATAAGTATAATGTGCTTATTACTATCATAAAAAATGATAAATATTATATTTTAAAGTTAAACTCATAAAGAACTAAACAAACCAATTTCCCTAAAAAATTCAATAAACAAAATACACTTCTAAATATATTTGTATTCGTATTAAAGATAATTATGCAATACAGTTTTTAGAACTTAAATATTTACCAATGAAAACAAAAAACATTTTTATTTCTTTTCTTGTCTTACTCATAGGTTGGTTTTTGCTTACCTGGACACTTGACATGAAAAGTGTATTAATAGGGATAGGTTTAACAGGTATGCTTGCCATTTTATTTTGTGGTAGTTGTACTATCTTTAGTGAAATAAAGCTTACACCTAAAGCCTTTGCTTACACATTTATTTATTTGATTGTATTTATGGGGGAGCTAGTTAAAGCTAATATTGATGTTACTCGAAGAGTATTGTCACCATCCTTACCCATTAACCCGGGTATTGTGAAAGTGGAAACTCGTTTGAAGTCGAAGATGGCCAGACTTATTCTTGCAAATTCGATTACACTAACTCCAGGTACCTTTACATTGGAGGTTCATGACGATGCTTTCTATATTCATTGGATTGATGTGAAACATGCTGAAGAAGCACAGGCAACAGAAGATTTAGTAAGAAAATTTGAAAAAATATTGGAGGAAATGTATGGGTAATATAGTAATTTATATTTCAATAACAATGTTGATATTAACGTTGTTAGCTGGTCTGATTAGGTTTGTAAAAGGACCTTCAATTGTAGACCGTGTTGTAGGCTTTGATTCTATGACAATCACCTCATTAGTAATGATTGGTGTAATTGCTTATTTATCAAATCGTGCTATTTATTTAGATGTAGCTGTAGTATATGGCCTCTTAAGTTTCTTAGGAGTTATTATTGTTGCTAAATATATTCAAGGAGGGTTATAATTATGGAGGAAATCATGGAGATAATTGGACAAATATTTCTTTTAATAGGTTCGTTCAGCCTTATGACTGCTGCGGTGGGTTTACTTCGTATGCCCGATGTGTATAATAGAGTTCAAACAGGAACAAAAGCTTCCACGCTTGGTGCAATAATGTCATTTATTGGATTAGCCTTTATGACCTATGAAAATTGGGGTGAAGTAAATTGGGTAGGTCGGTTTTTAGTTTTGGTAATATTTATTTTAATTACTAATCCAGTATCCTCTCATGTGTTGATGCGCGCTGCTTATGCAATGAAGATACCTTTATCTAAGCTTACTGTAGTTGATAAATTGAAGGAAGATATTAATAATAAAGTTTTGGAGGAACCGAAAGATGAATAATGAAATAATATATAGCGTAGTTGCTATAGGCATAGGTCTTCTTATGGTTATAATGGCGGTTATAGCTATTCTTAATAAGAAGTTGTCAGTGGCAATTATTGCTGCTGGAGTTGTTAGTCTGTTTGCTTCAGTATTGTTTTTGCTAATGTCGGCTCCCGACGTTGCAATGACTGAAGCTGCCATTGGTAGTGGACTTTCAACACTAATTTTCTTTTATGTATTAAATAAAATCAAAAGACAAAATGCTTAGAAATTTATTAATAGCGATTGTTTTGGCTAGCTTTGGATTTATTTTTTATAATCTATACCAAAGTTATGAGCCACAAACAGAGCTTACAGGAATCGCAGCCCATTATGCTGAAAATGGTGCTAGTGAAGTAGGAGCAGCTAACCTTGTTACTGCAGTAGTAGTTTCTTATCGTTCGTTTGATACATTAGGAGAAATAACTATTCTTTTTCTTACAGCCGCAATTATTTCTTTTTTCTTGAAACTTAGTAAAGAAGATGAGGATAAAATTATTACCCATAGAGGTACTTCTGAAATATTGCAAACAGCATCTGCATTACTTATTCCATTAATATACCTTTTTGGAGTTTATGTATTTATTAATGGTCACATTACTCCGGGAGGTGGTTTCCAAGGTGGTGCAATCATTGCATCTGGGGTAGTATTAGCTATTATGGCTAATCCAAATATGACGATTAATCATACGGTCATTATTTGGGTCGAAAGTATTTCAGGTGTATCGGTTATATTAATTGGTGTGTTAGGTATTATTCTTGGCGGTGGTTTCTTAGACAGTACTTTTACTGGTTATGGTCTTGGAGAGTTTGGAACTATATTTAGCGCAGGTACTATTCCTGTAATTTATAGCCTTGTAGGCTTAAAAGTAGGAGCCGAGATTTCAAACATCTTGAATTTGTATCAAAAATCACAAAAAGAAGCGTAGATATGGAAATTTTTGAATTAGGTAAAATTGGACTACTTATTGGATTCTTGCTTGTTATAGTAGGCTTCTGGGGAGTTTTACAACAGAAAAATATAATTAAGATCATTGTTAGTTTTACAATTCTTAATACAGGAATAAACCTAGTAATGGTTGCATTGGGCTATGTTAAAGGTCGTACTGCTCCTATTATTGATGATTCAGTGGAACAAATTGGCAATCATAATGTTTTGAATGCCATTGTCGACCCTGTGCCCCAAGCGTTAGTGCTTACAGCCATTGTAATTGGCTTTGGTGTTACTGCCTTACTATTAGCTTATGCAATGAAGTTGTTTAAAGCGAAAAAATCTCTAGATATTAACGACTTTAATGATTTGAAATGGTAGATCCAATTTATATAGTAGTAGCCGCTCTAGGAGTTGGTTTCTTAATCGGAATTTTAGGTAAATTGGGAAAAACCTTTACAGGTATATTAGCCCTTTTAACAATTGCTTTTATGACTTATGTTTCTGGTGGATGGCTTTGGGCTTTCTATTCAGGAAATCAAGCAGCTGAAGTGATTAGCACAGCAGGCTTTACTGCTCCCTTCTCCATTAATTTGTTGATGGGGTATAACGAAGCCTTCCTTACATCTATTGTAAACTTTATAGGCCTTCTTGGTGGGATATATTTATTCTTTAACTTTGGAAGAAAAGGTAGAAACGCATACGTAGTTTACCTTGTTTTCCTTATGGGACTCAATGTGGTGATTATGAGCCGCGACCTTTTCAACTTATTTGTTTTCCTTGAAATAACAGCCATTGCTACCGCAGGTCTTATTCTTATCGAAGATGGTAATCGTACTGTAGGTGCTGGTTTTAAGTATATGTTGGCTACAAGTGCTATTTCTAGTATATTTCTTCTGGGCATTATATTCGTTTATTTCTTCACAGG
>JAGLCR010000023.1 GCA_023146135.1 Bacteroidales bacterium | reverse complement strand
TGGATTATCTTTTGCATTGTTTAATCGAACAAAAGAATTGCACGGTGTTCAGTTTGGATTAATAAATTATGCCGAAAATAATCCGAAAGGATTAAGAATATTACCTTTTATTAATTTGCATTTTTAACAAAAACATAATGTAATAAGTAAACTAAGTAACCAATTTATTAAAAAAGCGAACAATTGAATATGTTTTGATAACTAAACCACCTAAAGGTGCTGTGGGAAAGAGTCGTGGTATTGAGCGTTCAATAGAATCAATCTAGAGGCAGATTAAGCTGTAGTAGTGATGAAGTTCCTGTAATGGGAGTGGAGCAAAGGGCTTAAGTTATCTTTGGAATCGGATGGCATCAGGGAGCTACTTCCTAAGTCACAAAAACCTGATGCTTGCGGTAGAGAAGCATGTTCCCGAGAAATGGGTAATTCTCTACATAAAACGATGGCTTGGCGCCCCTGTACTTACGAAGTCTGGAGAACTAATCACAAAACAAGGAAAAGGGACGCCCCAAGGAGGCGTAATAAGCCCTCTATTGGCAAACCTATTTCTCCATTATGGTTTTGATAAATGGTTGGAGCAAACAGACCAAACAGTAACCTTTACAAGATATGCCGATGATGTAATAGTTCACTGTAGAAGTAAGTAGCATGCAGAACAATTACTAAAGCTAATTAATCAACGGATGAACAATACCCTTACTTATTCTACCATTGGCAGTTAGGTTTTGTTTATTAACGTAGTACTTTTGTATAACAAGAGCCTTATGATGGGAGACTATCAAGTACGGTTCTGTGAGAGGCTTAGGGTGAAACTCCCTTTGTTTGCTCGATTACTTACCGTTAGCGTTCATTGGAATGGAAGACGAAGAAACAGTTGTAAATGAATAAATTAAACCTATGAAAAATCTTATTATTGCTTTGTTTGCTTGCCTTTTGCTGATTTCTCAGATTTCGTGTTCAAAGAAGGACTCAGATCCAACTGTAGATCCGTCGGCAGATTCAACGAATGTAACCTTGCTGGCTGAAAAGGGTTATGGGCCTGCCTGGTCACCGGATGGGAAAGAAATCGCCTATATCTATGATTATGAGAATCTTTACTTGATGAACAAAGATGGGAATAACAAGCGCGAATTGGCAACCGATATATACGATGAACCTGCAATATGGTCTCCTACAGGGGACTATCTACTATATATCGCGCATCTAGGTCAGACCGGGTTTGCACTTATTAGGCTTGATGCCAATGGAGACAATAAAACAATTCTTTCTCAAGGCGTCAGCGGGCCTCGTTATGCATCATGGTCACCTGATGGGCAGAAAATTGTTTTCACTACGTGGGATGGTATTTTAGCGATCATGAATGCAGATGGAACAAATCAAAGTAATTTGACTGAGAATGTGCACACTCCTGAGACTCCACGCTGGAGCCCTGACATGAATACTATCATGTTTACAAAGGGAGCAGATTACGAGCGTGATATATACTTAATTAATAGTGACGGTAGTAATCTGACTCGTATTTCCATTGATTCCTTGTACGAAACAAATGTGATGTTTTCCTCTGATGGCACCAAGTTGTATTTTACCGCACATAATTTTTCGAGAGATCATAATATCTACCAAGTCAATTATGACGGTTCAGGATTAGTTAAGTTGACCGGTAATCATGGGCTAGGTCTCGGGAGTTATATTTCTCCAGATAATACAAAAATCATTTTCACATACCATCGAGATGATGAAACCGAACTATACATAATGGCAGCCGACGGATCTGATCAAAAGCGTATAATTGGATCACCTGAAGGATTTGGTGATATATCCTGGTCGCCTAGTAGTAAGGAAGTAGCCTTTGTTATGCGAAAGGATTATATGGGACATATCTACCTATATCAGGTTGATTAATCCTTATCCTAAACTTTCCATCGTTTGTCTCAATGTTCTCGAGTCGTAAATTTAGAAGCTCGTTGCGCCTAAGCCTAGAGGCGTACAACACAGTTAACATCAACTTATGTTTTTCAAACTTCTCTAGTAAAGAATTCAATTCCTTAACCGAAATTCCTTTTCCCATAATATATGATTTTTAGTAAAACATGGTATACGGATTTGGCTATGTACTGGGTTTTAGCTACTTTTGATTTTGTGCAACAGATGAAAAGAATTACTAATTTAATCCAAACCGACTATTAGTGCAGCCGTAAGGGTACATTTGAATTACCCCAAAGACTAATTGATTT
>JAGLCR010000022.1 GCA_023146135.1 Bacteroidales bacterium | reverse complement strand
TCAAATGTGATTGTTTACTTGGCCCCAAAATATACTATTGTAGCTCCTGTTGAACAGGAGTTAAATGATGGTATTTATCAAAGTGAGGAAATGTTTTCGGCCTTTGTGGATTCTAATTATTTGAGCTTGGTGCGTGGGCAAAATACCAAGTTGCTAGTAGATTCTTTTGCCGAGCAAATGGATGGGTTTATCTCTGATTTTGGAAATGAGTACTTAGGAGATTATACGGCCTTGCAGATGGCTCAACTACGTTTGTTAAGTCATGACTATACCACCCAGATGATCGTGGATAAGTATTTTTCTAAAAACAAGATAAACCTAAATGATCCAAGTTTAATGCGCTTTTTTAATAGTTTTTGGGCAAATTATTTAACAAGTAAAGCAAAAGGCTTTTCATCTGCCGCTTTGGACTCGGCAATAAATATTACCAAGAGTTATCAGAGTTTATCGGCTCTTTTATCCAAGGATCCATTGCTGAAAGATAAGTCGTTGCGCGAATTGGTAATTTTGAGAAATATTATACAGATGTATCCTAACCGTCGTTTTGATAGGTCTGCTTTGATTGATATATTATATGATATAAGTAGAAGTAAGCTAAGGAAGGAGCATCAGCAAATTGCAGTAAATGTTAGAAAACGATTGCAACGATTTGATTATGGGAATAAGGTGCCCAATTTTGAGTTTACCGATATTCAAGGAAACCAGTTTAAGCTTAGCGATTTTGAGGGGATGTATGTGTATATTAGCGTGTGGAATATGAACTGCATGGACTGTCTTCCTGAAATGGAATACACCAAGGAGCTTTACGAAGAGTATGATGATATTATTAAATTCGTAAGTATTTCGGTTGATGCCGATACTGCCGCCATGGCTTCTTATGTGAAAAGCCGTGATTACAATTGGATTTTTGCTTCCTTAGGGGAGAATTATCAATTTCTGAATGATTATAATATTGGAGTTTTACCTCGCTATATTTTGATTAATAAGGAAGGTGAACTCGAAATGCTTAATGCTCCAAAACCGTCTAATCATTTTTCTGAACAATTTTTGAAAATGCTCAATGAGAAGAGAGGTAATCTAAAAGTAAATCGTAATTAGAGATATTTGAAAAATGATTTCTAAACGAATTTTGCTTATTGGGTTTGTAATGTTTGTTGGTTTACTGACTTCAATAAAAGCTCAAGCACATCCTCATGTTTTTATTGATGCTCAAATCAAAGTCTATTTTGATGCCGACGGCCTTAAGGGTTTTAATATTGTATGGACTTTCGATAAAATGTTTAGCGAGTTAATGCTAGATGAGTTTGACGATGATGTAGATGATAACTTCAATCAAGAGGAGCAAAAACAGATTTATTTGAAGGCGTTTAGTAATCTCAAAAAGCATGCTTATTTTACAAAAATAGTCATTGACAATAAGCCATTTGACATTAAGAATATAGCCAATTTTAAAGCAGAAATTAATGAAGGTGTCATGACCTACTCATTCTTTATACCTTGTCCTATTGTAATAAGCTCGACAAAAAAAAAGGTGTTGGTTTATACCTACGACGATAGTTATTATATGGATGTTAGCTTAAGCAATAGTGCGGTCAGTTTTTCCAATTTGAGTTCGTATTATATCGATTATCAAGTTTTAGAAGATGAAAATGCAGCCTATTATTTTGATCAAATATTTCCATTTGCACTGCAATTAAATATTCATAAAAGATAGTCCTCATGAGATATTTAATTGCTTTAGCATTTTTGATGTTGTTTAGAATTGGCTCCATTGCTGGGCAAGGGAATCCTATGTTTTCCAAGGGTGAATCGCTACCCGATACAATGATTAGTATACCATTAGAAATAGATTTGGTAGAAATAGATAGCAGCCTGGCGAATATTGTAAGAATGGAGGTAAATAATAGCGATGGTTTTTTTAATGATTTATTGCGCTTGAGTACCAACTATCAGAAACAGCTCCGCTCAACCATTGTCGATAGCACAAAGGAGATAGAGCAGGAGGGTGGGTTAAAGCCGATTCTATGGATTTTATTTATTTCGTTCCTGTATGGTATAGCCCATTCATTGGGCCCTGGGCATAATAAAGTGGTTGTTTTTTCTTATTTCCTTACACAAAAACCAAAAATTAGAGATGGTATTTTAATGGGTAATCTTACGGCTTTTATTCATGCATTATCAGGTCTTATGGTGGCTTTTGTTGTGTTCTTTGTTGTTAAGGAAGCAACAAGTTCTAGTTTTGACCAAAGTCAAGCCACTCGCATAAGTACGCTAATAAGTTTTGGCTTAATTGCCCTTATAGGTTTTGTTTTATTAATAGGCCATATAAAAAGTTATGTAAATAATATGTCACCTTCTAAAGCTAAAGTGTCTTCCCAAAAAAGTATTATAGCCATGGCCTTTACTGTTGGTATTATCCCTTGTCCTGGCACCATGATTTTAGTCAGCTTCCTTTTGACCTTTGGCTTTATAAAGCTATCTGTTTTTGCGGCTTTATTTATGGCTATGGGAATGGGGTTTACCATTAGCCTTATTGCCTTGGCAAGCATTATAATTAAGAAACAGCTTCTGTTTTATATGAAAAATAATCAGCAAGGTTTAGCTAAACTTCAATTTAGTTTATCAGTAATAGGCTCGCTATTGATTATCATTTTTGGCACATTCTTCTTTATGGGAGCGTGGTAGTATTATTTATTATATAGTATAAGTTGTCCCTTTCGATTGGCAAAACTTTTGCTTAATTGAGATAGCTTTTCCATTTCATCCTGCGACATTACAAATTGATTTTTGGCTAAAAAAACAAGCTGAATGCTTGGCATTTCTAGAAATTGAAAAGGAAAGATTACAATTTTATTTTCTTGAAAATCCACTTCAATGAGTGAGTCAAGAGAGCTTAATTTAGGCAATACTTCAATGTCATTATATCCCATATCAAGTATTTGTAGCGATATTAATTTACTCAGCCACTGAGGAGCGATTTCTATATTATTATGATGTATATGTAGTGTTTGAAGATGTTTTAATTCTTGAATATCAGGAGGTAGAATACTAATTTGATTAAACGAAAGGTAGAGGTGCTTTAAATTATGTAGTTGTTTAATGCCAATTGGAATGCTTTGTAGGTGGTTGAAATAGAAATCAAGGTGGGTTAAGGATTTAAGCTGATAACAAGCTTTAGGTATTTCTGTAAAGGCGTCATTATAAAGAATTAAAGTATGAAGATTGTTGAGTTTCCCAAAGTTATTAGGTAAGCTATTGAGCTTACAATGACCAATTGTAAGACGTTCCAATTTATTTAGATTTGAGAAAGAGCTTGGTAAGGAGTCGATATCAAGATGTGCTAAAAGTAGCGTTTTCAGATGCCTCATACGTCTGATATTCGTATTGTTTAACTTTAAAATACCTTGATTTATATATAGTTCGTTCAAGTTCCTTTTATATTTCATCCACCACGCTAAGTGCTCAATTTCGGTATTTGAAATATCGAGCTTTCTTAGTTTTCGATTAAAAAACAAGTTCCCTGGAATTCGTTGTAATGGATTGGCATTAAGGTAAATACTATTTAGTTGCGGAGTTCTGCCAATTTTTAAGTTTTTGATGTCATTGTCACGAATATCTAATACTTTTAAGTGCCGAATATTTTTTGATGCAAGTCGGAGTCTTGTTAGTTGGTTGCCCGAAGCTTGAATATGCGTGATGTGTGTAAAACGAGAGATGTCGGGGAATACGATAAATCCTAAATTGCTAATATCTAATTTGAAAGAGCTATCTGATGGATATGAGTCTAATTCTTTAAGAAACTCATCACGTAAAAGTTTTAACTGAATAAACTGTTCGTGATATTTTGCACTCTGTATTGAATCGGTTTTATGCTTATCTAATGTTGAGTTTGATTGGGCAAATGAGAAACTTTTAATAAAAATAAGGAAAAGGAAGAAAGCTACATATGTTGTGTATCGTTTCATTACATGTAATTTTGCTGCTTCAACTAGCAAAAATCATGCTATTCTATAGTTTTCCATTCAAGGCTCTTCACCAGATGCTGTAAATCTTTTTCTATGCTTTCTATGACAGGCTCTAAAGAATCATTTTTAGGTGCCATATCAAAGTATAGTGAAGCTCTGAGGAAATGTTCAACACTATCTGTTACATAAAAATTTAGTGGTGAGGCTACATCGTTTCCCTTAATATAGTAGGTTAAACCGAAAACCCGATGTTCGGGTTCCATTATTAAAGCTTGCTGAATGTCATTTGCTTTAGAGATGTGTTTGTAGGCCAATGAATGAACATCATTAAGAAATCTATTGACATTGTCCTCAATATGATTATAGCTAATGTATACTCGTGCTTTGAATAGTGGGTAGTTGATGTTGACCCAATATGGATGTCCCTCCCTTTTTACCTCGCTTATATTGGCATAATCGGCATACTCAAAGCTATATGGATAATTAGTATCAAAACGAATATAGTCATGTTTAGGAATATCAATACGGAAGAGTGCTCTAGGTTTTGGCGTGGGCGAGTCGCTACAAGACGAAAGTATCAATATGCTAAAAAGTAGCATAACCGTATACACGGGCAATAAATGGTATATTTTTTTATTATTCAGCATGCTCATTAGTTTTTAGTGGTGTTTTTACGCGCACTCTACTAATCCTACGCGCGTCCATACTTAATACTTCGAAAACTATGCCTTCGTACTCAATTTCTTTTCCTACTTCAGGGAAATCACCTTTGATTTCTAGTATTACTCCAGCAATAGAATCTGACTCACCTTTTACGTCATCAAAAGTGTCATTATCGATACCTATTACCTTGCAAAGGTCTAAAAGGGTGGTTTTTGCCTCAAACACCCAAGTGTGCTTATCAATCTTATTATAAACGAAATCTTCGTTTTGTATGTCAAATTCATCATTTATATCGCCAACAATTTCTTCCAGGATATCTTCTAAAGTAACGATTCCTGAAGTGCCTCCATATTCATCTACTACGATGGCCATGTGAATACGCTTTTGACGAAATTCCTGTAGTAAATCATTGATTTTTTTATTCTCAGGTACAAAAAATGACTTTCGTATTTTTTTATTCCAATGGTGGTTTTTATCTTCGATAAACGATAATAAATCTTTAATGTAAAGAATCCCTTTTATTTGATCCAGAGTGTCTTCATAAATTGGAATTCGTGAATAACCCCATTCTCGCACCGATTCAAGCACCTCATCAAAAGAGGCATTTAGCTCAATAGCTGAAACATCTACTCTAGCCTTCATTATTTCTTTCACATCGGTTTCGCCGTAGGTGGCAATACCTTTCAAAATCATGGTCTCTTCATCTTTTTGCTCACCATCGGTTTGAGAAGCAGCTAAATCTACCACTTCAGACAGATCGGTCATGCTCAACGAATTCTTCTTTTTACTAATGCGATTATCTATAATATTGGTTGAAAACACCAAGAGGTGAATCAATGGTTTGAATATTTTTTGTGTGAAAACTAAAGGAGCTGCCATTAGTCTAACAAAAATTAAACCATTGTTTTTTGCATAAATCTTTGGAATTATTTCGCCAAATAGTAAAAGAATCGATGTTATTCCTATTACTTGAAATATAAATCCCAAGAGCATAAAGTTACTAAAGTCGAAAAGTATTTGAGTGAGATATGTAGATATTAAAATGATACTTACATTGATGAAGTTGTTGGAAATCAGAATTCCTGCAAGTAGTTTTTTCGGGCTTTCTAATAGTTTAATAATTCGAGAGTTTTCACTGTCTTTCTGAGATTTTATATCTTCAATTTGTAGAGGGTCAAGCGAAAAGAATGCTATTTCTGAGCCAGAAATAAGCCCAGAAAAAATAATCAATACAAAGATGCTGAGAATACTAAGCAGTGCATCCATTGTAAATGGTAACATGATATTGTTGAGTGAAAAAATGTGACCTATTATGTAAAGCCCGGGTTCTGTTTCGTTCATTAATAATCTTGATTGTTATGCGGCAAAATTATAAAAAAATGCAATCAAAATTGAATAATAAAATAAGACTCTTTTCGTTGGCTATGGAGCTAAGTAGCTATGATTTTAAAATACTTACCTTTGCCGCCTCATGAAAAAGACGATAAAATATAGCATATCCATTTTATTTGTTTTATTATTATTATCCTCAAGCTGGGGATGTAATAAGAAAATAACTCATGAGAGTATTCCCAATGTGGCAGTTAATCTATATCTAGATATTAGTTCTACAATGTACATTGAGCTTTCAACAATTGGTGGATATGTTTACCTAACAGGTGGTTATAAAGGTGTTGTGGTTTATCGTGTATCGCCTGACGAGTTTGTGGCATACGATCGTGCATGTCCCTTCGACCCCAAAGACGCATGTTCTCGTATTCAAATGCAGTCGTCAGGAATTATACTTGTCGACTCATGCTGTGGATCTACCTTTAGTATTCTTGATGGGTCTATTATAAATGGTCCAGCCACTCAGCCTTTAAAACGTTATCGTACCCAATACGATGGGCAGATATTACGTGTGTGGAATTAATCCTTTTACGTATTAAATTTGCAATAAATAAATCTTAGTTGTGTTATTGTATCACTCAGCTTAATAGTAATTGTCTGTAACCTTTATTGTAACTCTAGAACAGCTCGTTCAATCACTTCATCTTGTGTAAGATTAGTCCAGTCAAACAAAACAGTAATATCTGGAGGAACGCCTTGTTCAAAATCAGGCTTTTTATCTAAAGTTAAAGCTTGTGTTGTGGAAAAACGATAAGTCCACCCATTGGGCAGCTGCCCTCCATTTGGCAAACCTAAACCACCACCTGTTGTGTCGCCCATCAATATTAAATTAGGGATAGCCCTGGCAGACAGGGCTGTGAATGAGCCTGCACTGAAAGTGCTACGGTCAATTAGTACAGCTACCTTTTTTGTATAACGTATTCCATCAAAAGGTTTTACAATAGAAGCCTCGGGTTCGGAAAATTCGTTATGATCAGGCCCAGTCTTTAAGCGAGAGTAGAAAACAGTGGTTTCATTATCAATAAAACGACTTAATATTTGAAAAACATCAGTTACTGCTCCACCACCATTTTCTCTTAAATCAAGAATTAAACCTTTGGTGTTTTTGTAACGTTCCAAAATAAAGTTAAGATTTGTTTCATTTACAGTTCCTGTAAAAGCTGCAAATCGGATATAACCGATTTCATTGTTTTGCCCTTTAAGAAATTCATGTGCGAAAGGACCACTATTATAATAATGCCTTGGCAAATAGTTGTCTTTTACAATACGCCAGTCAAAATTATCTTGCCCACCATAATTAACTCCATAACTTGAAATATTGAATGAAGATATTAGATTTGTATGGTCATCTTTTAACTCATTTAACATTCCTCCGAGTACACTGAAAAGGGAGTCTTCGCTCATGCCTTCATATATCTTGGCAGAGTATTTTACTTTAATGGCATTCCAGTCAATGTTTTTAACATCAAAGTAGCTGTATTTAGTGTCGCATTGATCCCATAGATAATCAAAATTTTCTTTTGGGTTGCTTGCTTGTTTGTTTTCCTCAAACATGATTTTTTCGCATGATGTAAAGAATACGATGCTGAAAAGTAATATTGTTAGTTTTTTCATTTTCTTTCTTATTTATTATTGGTGTTAAACAATAGGGTAACTTTAAAAGTATGATGAGCTACTTCAAATTTGTCAAGGTCGCCTCCTGTTTTTGCTGCATCCCATATATATGACAATTGTATGGCATTTTTATTTTTCATGTATATGGTATAGTCAAACTGCGTATTCATTCTGAATCCAGAAAACATCTTTGGCTCATACCCATCAAGAAGACCTTGTTCATTTAAGATACCACTCTGACCTGAATAAGAATAACCATTTCGGATCGTCGTATTTATTACGCCAATATTAAGCCTAAAAGCAATATTTCGTTTTCTTGGCTTTACTTTATATTTAATAAATAAGAATTTTTTGTTTTTTGCTGATTTGCGACTTACATCTTTTGACACTTTAGCTGAGGCAAAAATGGTTGAGAAAAAATCAATACCAATGGCATTATTTCCAAGACTAGCATTTTGTCGCAAATCGCCACTAAGCTTGTATAATCCACCAGCTTTGAAATTCCACTTTTCGTTGTTTAATTTCTTCAACCCAAATAATCGTGAGTAGTAAATGTTGATGAAAGTTGATTTGCTTACGCTCGCCTCATCACCTACGGCTACTGCAAAGTTTCCGAATATGCTGGATAGCCTAATTTCAGTTTCGCGTAAACTATTTTCTCTAATAAATGATCCTGCCATATATTTTGGTGCACCATGGTATATTAAAGGTGAAGTGGCAAAATCTCTGAAATTTGACAGCCCAATACCCACGCTAATACCAATATAGGCGGAACGATTTGCTTTGGGGCTTGTGGGTAAAGAAATAGAGTCTGACACTTGAGCAAGCCCCATAAATGGAAATATAAGTAACATTATTGCCCCTAAGAAATGAGTAATTAGTTTTGTCATAAGTATTTCTATTTTACGTTTTTATTGAAAAATTGCGACTGCAATGATAGATATTAAAATAATTTCAAAATGATTTTTTTAGCTTAAGGGTGATTATTCCTTTACAAGGTTTTTATAATCTTCATAACGTTCCAATATGATTCGTACGTATTTATATGGCTCGTTTCCGCGACAATACCCATGTTTTACAACCGGGTCGTTATAATAGGCTGGGTTGGCTTTAAGAATCATAAACGTATCGGTGCTTTCGGTCCAAGTATTATCATCTTTTCCGTATTTTTTTGCCAATTTACGGGCGTCAAATACATGACCAAGACCTGCATTATATGATGCTAACATAAACTTTATTTTTTCTTCTTCGGCCATAGATGCATGGTCAAATTGCTTCTCTATCCATTTAAAGAAAGCAACACCAGCTCTAATATTATCCTCAGGATTAAATGGGTGCTTTAAATCAAAACGATTGCCAGTAGCAGGCATAAGTTGCATTAAGCCTTGTGCTCCGGCCCATGAAACGGTTTTTGGGTTGAATCGAGATTCTTGATATATCACGCTGGCAAGTAATCTCCAATCCCAATCCAACTCTTTTGCGTACTTCTTAATAGTTTTATCAAAAGGAGAGAGTCGGCCTCCACGATAGGGTAAGTTTTTTTTGTCAGTATAAAAGCTGGAATGCTTTGTCTTAAAATACTTATTATGAAGAACCGCAAACTTCGTACTGCGGGTGTATTTCTGTAGCCAATTGTTAATATAACCCTTCAACGAATCGGCGTCAGTTCGTACTGCCCAACATAATTTTTGCTCGACCGTAAGGGCAATGCTATAATCTAGATTGCCCATATAGGCTTGATTAGCCATTGCGATACGAGCATCGCATACGGTATAGTCAATTTTGCCCGACGAAACCATTAAAACAAGTTCTTCTTGAGTATGGTTTTCATCTTCTATTATGTCAAAATTACTTCCAGTAATATCTTCAATATGTTTTAGCTCGTCTCTAAATACTGCGCCTTTCTGAACATGCACTTGTCGACCGTTAAGGTCTAATGCTCGTTTCAAAAAATGGGTTTTCCCTGCTTTTTTGCCATAGACTTTTTTACGCTGCACGATTACTTGCTTATTGTATCCTATGGGCGAAGTGAAGTTAACTATTGTACTACGGTTTTTTGTTAATGTTAAATCCATTGCAATAAGGTCGGCCTTTCCCGACTTGAGTATTGCAAGAGCTGTTTTAAGATCATCCTCCACAATTATCTCCAACTCTACATTGAGTTTTTTACTTAATGTTTTTAGCATATCATAATGCATTCCCATGGGTAGTCCTTTGTAAATAAAGTAACCTGTGGTATTATTATGTGTTAAGGCAATGAGTTTTCCTCGTTTAATGATACTATCGAGTACAAAGCTGTTGTGCTTTGGTTTATTGTCATTGACTAATGCTGCTTGGTGTTCAGCAGTAAAATCATGACTGGATATTGCTTTATTTTCAGGACTCTTGTTTGAATTCTGAAGTATAAAGAAGAGAATAATTAGCAAGCTGATTCCAAGAACAAGACTAATTTTCGGATACGATTTTAAAAACGATAGCATAGGAAAATATTAGTTTAGGCTAAAATATAGTTTTTTTTTGAATAAAAGCTTAGTGGTAAAAATTGGATATTAACAAAAGTTTAATGCCAAATTGAGGATATATCAACCACATAGATCCGTATGGAAGAACTTTGGATTCCAGAGTAGTAGAATCCCTAACACATCCAATACAGTTTTATTTTCAGAGCATTTTAACTAATTCAGTAAGTCCTTTGCTAGCTTTTTGATTAATGCATTTTAGGTTTGGATAATTAAAAGCATCGGCATTAGGGTCGATATAGTAGAGTTGTGCATCGGGTTTGCTATACGAAATAAGACTTGCCGCTGGATATACTTGCATAGAGGTTCCTACAATAATTATAATGTCAGCTTCTTGAACTAAAGGAATGGCCACCTCTATCATTGGAACAGCTTCGCCAAACCAAACGATATGTGGTCGTAACTGGTGCCCATCATCGGCTTTATCGCCAAGCATAAGCTCCCAGTGATCCATTTCATGTACTAGGGATTCATTGTTTTCGCTACGTACCTTCATTAATTCGCCATGCAAATGAAGCACTGTGCTTGACCCAGCACGCTCATGTAAGTTGTCAACATTCTGAGTAATTATTTGCACATCATATTTGTGCTCGAGCTTAACTAAAGCCAAATGCCCCTCATTTGGCTCTACTTCCATCAATTGTTTACGTCGTTGATTGTAAAAATCAAGAACTAGTTGTGGGTCGCGTTGCCATGCGATTGGACTAGCCACCTCCTCAATATTATACTGTTCCCAAAGACCACCCATGTCACGAAAAGTCAATATTCCACTTTCGGCACTCATACCAGCTCCACTTAATATTATTAGTTTCTTCATAGTTATATCACATTATACTCGTCATTTATAAACACCCTACTGGAATATCAATAATTCCGATTGCTAAAAATACAACATTTATCATAAAAAGAATAACCTTAATAAATATATTGCTGTGACAAACAATTGCTACTATTTAGCGTTGAACTTTAATAAATGAATATTTTTGCATTATCTTAAATCAGTTAAGGGTTTTATTATATAAAGTCTGAATGTTTTTCGTTTTGATGTAACATATCGATAAACAAGGCATGCATAAGCTTCGTAGATTTAAGATGTTTGATTAATAATCAATTAATTTGAAATAAAGAAGATGGCAAGAATTACAAAGCAAGATGCGTTGGATTATCACGCACAAGGAAGACCAGGGAAAATTCAAGTAGTACCGACAAAACATCATCGTACTCAAAGAGATTTGTCATTAGCATATACTCCTGGTGTAGCAGATCCATGTCTAGAAATTGAGAAAAACCCAGATGATGCATATAAATATACAGCAAAGGGCAATTTAGTAGCAGTAATATCTAATGGAACAGCAGTTTTGGGACTTGGGAATATTGGTGCTATAGCTGGTAAACCAGTGATGGAAGGAAAAGGTTTATTGTTTAAAATATTCTCCGATATTGATGTGTTTGATATCGAGGTTGATGAGGAAAATATTGATGATTTTATAAAAACTGTAAAAGCAATTTCTCCTACATTTGGAGGTATAAATCTTGAAGATATAAAAGCTCCTGAGTGTTTTGAGATTGAGAATAGACTTAAAGAAGCGTTAGATATTCCTGTAATGCATGACGATCAGCACGGAACAGCAATTATTACAGGTGCCGGTTTAATAAATGCCCTAGAGCTTACAGGAAAAGATATTAAAAAAATAAAACTATTTGTTAGTGGAGCTGGGGCAGCGGCTTGTGCTTGCACTAGAATGTATATTCAGTTAGGGGTTAATATCAACAATATAATAATGTCTGACGTTAATGGTATTCTGACAAAAGATAGAACAGATTTAAGTATTGTAAATAAAGAATTTGCCACAGATAAAGATATTAAAACTATGGCAGAAGGTATTAAGGGGACTGATGTGTTTTTAGGCCTTTCTGCAGGTGGAGTCTTAAAACCTGAAATGCTAAAGACAATGGCTAAAGACCCTATAGTTTTTGCAATGGCTAATCCAACACCAGAAATATCCTATGAAGATGCTATGGCAACACGTAGTGATTTGATTTTTGCAACGGGTCGTTCGGATTATCCAAATCAAATAAATAATGTATTAGGATTCCCATATATTTTTAGAGGGGCTCTTGATGTTAGAGCTACTGCTATAAACGAAGAAATGAAAATGGCAGCAGTGTATGCAATCGCCGCTTTAGCAAAAGAACCTGTGCCTGACATTGTAAAGAAAGCATATAATAAAGTAAATATGTCTTTTGGGAAAGAGTACATAGTGCCAATCCCTTTGGATCCTCGTTTAATTGAGTTTGTTCCTCCTGCAATAGCAAAAGCGGCTATGGATTCAGGTGTAGCTAGGCATCATATAGCCGATTGGGACAAATATAAAGAAGAGTTGCTCGAGCGTATGGGTATTGACCATAGAATAATGCGTAGCATGACAGTAAAAGCGAAAGCAAATCCTAAGAAAGTAGTATTTAGCGATGCGTTTAATGTAAATGTATTACTTGCTGCAAGAATTATTAAAGACGAAGGCATTGCTTTCCCTATGTTAATTGGATTTAAAAAACGGATTAATAAATTAGCATTAGATAATAATATTGATATTTCAGATTTTGATATTATTGATAATACTGCTGAGGCTGTTAAAGAGCAACGGACAAAATATGCTAATTTGCTTTTTGAGAAACGTGCAAGAAGTGGAGTTTCAATTGTTGGAGCAGAAAGATTAATGTTTGATAAAAACTACTATGGTGCAGCAATGGTTGAGTCTGGTGATGTTGACGCTATGATTTCTGGAGTAACATCTCCTTATGCTGATGTAATTAGGCCTGCTCTTCAGATTGTTGGTAAACGTGATGATGTAAATAAAATTGCGGGGATGTATATGCTACGAACTAAAAAGGGCCCCTATTTCTTTGCGGATACTACAATAAATATGTCTCCTACAGCGGAAGATTTAGTTGATATTTCTTTGTTAGCAAAGGAAAAAGTTGAAGAGTTTGGAGTAGAACCCGTGATGGCAGTATTGTCTTATTCAAATTTTGGTTCTGCAATTGGGAATTCTTCAAAAAATGCTAAGAAAGCAATTTCAATGCTTCATAAAAACCATCCTGATGTAATTATTGATGGAGAAATGCAAGCTAACTTTGCTCTTAATAAGGATTTACGTATTGAGAGATACCCTTTCTCTAAACTAGGTAATAAGGATGTTAATACCTTGATTTTCCCTAATTTGAGTTCAGGAAATATAACATATAAAGTAATGCAGGAGATAGGATCGTCAGAGGCAATTGGGCCAATTGTTATGGGTTTAAAAAAACCAATACATGTACTTCAACTTTCAAGTTCGGTTAGAGAAATAGTAGATATGGCTACCATTGCAGTTGTTGATGCACAAGAGTTGTAATCAATGACTTTTTTAAAGCTCAGGGTTAATAAGTGTTTTTATCTTTATTGAAAAGTATAATTATTAAGTATTAATTTTGTTCTTAACAAAAAGATAAATTATTTAGAGTACGCTTATTAAG
Source organism: Bacteroidales bacterium (assembly GCA_023146135.1). Taxonomy (GTDB): domain Bacteria; phylum Bacteroidota; class Bacteroidia; order Bacteroidales; family UBA1556; genus UBA6267. The sequence continues at coordinate 20,417 of JAGLCR010000022.1, read as the reverse complement.
TTTTTCACAAATTCTAATGAATACTGTAACAGCAATTAAAACGAAAAATAATGACTAAATTATTAAAAAAAGCTGCCTTAGATTATCATATGCAAGGTGGTAAACCTGGAAAAGTGGAAGTAGTTCCTACTAAACCCTATTCAACACAAAGAGATTTATCATTGGCTTACTCACCAGGGGTGGCATACCCATGCTTGGAGATTGAAAAAAATGCTGATGATGCATATAAGTATACAGCAAAGGGGAACCTAGTAGCTGTAATTTCAAACGGTACTGCAGTATTGGGCCTTGGGGATATTGGCGCATTAGCAGGTAAGCCTGTAATGGAAGGGAAAGGCTTATTGTTTAAGATTTTTGCAGATGTTGATGTATTTGATATAGAGGTTGACACTAAAGATATTGATAAGTTTATTGAAACTGTTATCGAAATTGCTCCAACATTTGGAGGAATTAACTTGGAAGATATTAAGGCTCCTGAGTGTTTTGAAATTGAACGTCGTATAAAAGCTGCCTTGGATATTCCGGTAATGCATGACGATCAGCATGGTACAGCCATTATTTCGGCTGCAGGATTAGTTTCTGCTATGGAATTGACAGGAAAAGATATTTCTAAAGTGAAATTGGTGGTGAGCGGGGCAGGAGCTTCGGCTTCAGCATGTACACGTTTGTATATTTCGGTGGGTGTAAAGCCTGAGAATGTATTAATGTGTGACAGTAAAGGAATTCTTTCTACCAGTCGAACAGATTTAAATGAAGCTAAAAAAGAATTTGCTCGTGATACTGATAAAGTTACTTTATCTGATGCTCTTGTAGGTGCTGATATATTTTTAGGTCTATCAGTTAAAGGAGCGATGAGTAAGGATATGCTTGCATCAATGGCGCCAGAGCCTATCGTTTTTGCTATGGCAAATCCAGATCCTGAGATTACATATGAAGATGCTCTTTCGGTACGTAAGGATTTGATTTTTGCAACAGGTCGTTCCGACTACCCAAATCAAATTAATAATGTATTAGGGTTTCCATTTATTTTTAGAGGTGCGCTGGATGTACGCGCAACAGCTATCAATGAAGAAATGAAGATAGCTGCTGTACATGCATTAGCCGAATTGGCAAAACAGCCAGTGCCTGATGTAGTTAAAAAAGCATATAATAAAACGGAAATGTCCTTTGGTCGTGAGTATATTGTGCCTACGCCATTAGATCCACGCTTGATTGAGTACGTATCTCCCGCAGTTGCCAAAGCTGCAATGGATTCAGGTGTAGCCAAGCTCCCAATTAAAGATTGGGATGAATATAAGGTTGAGCTTCTTCAACGTATGGGTATTGACCATTCAATAATGCGCTCGGCATTTACAAGCGCTAAGGCGGATCCTAAAAAAGTAGTTTATACTGACGTAGGGGATATCAATATATTGCAAGCTGCAATCCAAGTAAAACAAGAAGGTATTGCAATTCCAATTTTGGTTGGAGAGCGACGCATAATTAATAGACTAACAACAAAATATAAATTAGATATTGAAGGTATCGAGATTGTTGATAATATATTAGCAGAGTACGAAGGCAAGCGTAAGCAGTATGGTGATATGCTTTATGAAAAGCGCAAGCGTCGAGGTCTTTCTAATAAAGCGGCTCGCCGTATGATGTTTGATCGTAATTATTTTGGAGTAGCAATGGTTGAGTCGGGTGAAGCTGATGCCATGGTAGCTGGAACTAATGCACGTTATGCTGATACTATGCGGCCTGCGTTACAAATCATTGGAAAGCGTGATGAGATCTGTAAAATTGCAGGGATGTATATAATGAATACTAAAAGAGGACCTTTCTTTTTCGCTGATACTACTGTTAATACCAATCCTACCGCAGAGGACTTGGTAGATATAACATTACTTACAGCCAATTCAGTTAAAGGCTTTGGTCTAGACCCAACAATTGCAATGTTATCATATTCAAACTTTGGATCGTCTGACGAAGAAAGCCCAAGTAAAATTGCGAAAGCGGTACAAATATTACATGATGAGCATCCTCATATTATGGTTGATGGTGAAATGCAGGCAAACTTCGCTATGAACAAAGATTTGAGAATTGAGCGTTATCCATTTTCAAAATTAGGAAATAGAACGGTAAATACGTTAATATTCCCTAGTTTGAATGCCGGTAATATTGCTTATAAGATTCTTCAAGAAGTTGGAAATTCAGAAGCAATTGGACCAATCGTGATGGGCTTGAAAAAGCCTATTCATGTACTTCAATTGTCTAGTTCTGTTCGTGAAATTATCGATATGACGGCAATTGCAGTGGTTGATGCGCAACGTAAATCAGTTGTATTAGATTAATTATTAGAATAATAAAAGTAAAAGCTCGCTTCCTTATTCGGAGCGAGCTTTTTTTGTAATTATTATTATCAAATTATATCGTGATGCTAATTCCTTAAAATCAAAACATATATCATATAATTATAAAGTTTTTTTTCAGTGTTTAAAACCTTGTTAAAGCCTATATTTTCTTAATTTTAAGCCATGAAAAAAGGTGGTAAACACCTCGAGTTATTTATATACATGAATTTTTAATTACCCTCTCTATGGTGAGTGAATCTGACATCAGACCAAACCTACTTAAGATGACTGCTTCGGTGGTCTTTTTTAATGGTGTTATATACTTTCCATTCCTTTCTTCTTCCTTTCGAGATAACGATAAGTCTTTGGACTTAGCAATTTATAAACCCCTAAATTAACACAAAACAATAATATTATGAGTGCATTAAAAGAAAAATTGTACGAAAAAATCCAAGAACATCGCCCAAGAACAACTCGTTTGCTTAAAGAGTTTGGCGACAAAGTAATTGGTGAAGTAACAGTATCACAGGCTATTGGTGGTATGCGTGGAGTAAAAAGTTTAGTAACTGATATTTCATATCTTGACCCAATGGAGGGTATCCGTTATCGTGGTTATACACTTCCTGAGGTTTTTGAGAAATTACCTAAGCCAGCTGGTGCTGAGATGCCTTATGTTGAAGGTCTTTGGTATTTATTGCTTACAGGCGACATTCCAAACGAAAAAGAGATTGAGGCAACATTGGTGGATATGACTAATCGTCGTACTATTCCTCGTTATGTATGGGATGTAATTGATGCTTTCCCAAGTGAGAGTCACCCAATGGCAATTCTTTCTGCTGCTGTTATGACTTTACAACGTGAGTCTCGTTTCAATATCGAGTATCAAAGAGGTATTAGCAAAATGGATTATTGGGATTCTACCTATGAGGATGCAACAAACCTAATGTCTAAAATGCCACTTATTGGTGCTTATATTTATAATAAATTATATAACCCAGGAGCAGGTCACCGTTATCCAGATTCAAGTTTAGACCTTGGTGGAAACTTTGCCTATATGATGGGTAAGGATAAGCCTTATGATGATGTTGCTCGTATGTATTTTATCATTCACGCTGATCACGAAAGTGGTAACGTAAGTGCACATACAGGTCACTTAGTAGCTTCGGCTCTCTCTGATGTTTATTATGCAACTTCTGCAATGATTAACGGATTGGCTGGACCTCTTCACGGATTGGCTAACCAAGAAGTATTACGTTGGTTACAAGGGTTGAATGAGCAAATGGGAGGAAAAGTTCCTTCAACTGAGGATATGAAAAAATATGTTTGGGAAACATTGAACAATGGTCAGGTAATTCCTGGTTATGGTCATGCAGTATTGCGTAAGACCGACCCACGTTATGCTATCCAACGCGATTTCTGTTTAAAATATCTTCCAAATGATCCATTGTTTGGTTTGGTTTCTAAACTTTATGAAGTAGTGCCAGATATCCTTCGTGAGCATGGTAAAGCTAAGAATCCTTGGCCAAACGTTGATGCTCAATCGGGTGTTGTTCAGTGGTTCTATGGTATTGAGGAGTATGACTTCTATACAGTACTATTCTCTATTGGTCGTGCTGTTGGTGTGCTTTCAAACCTCGTTTGGGATCGTGCTTTAGGATACTCTTTGGAGCGTCCTAAGTCGTTGACTACTGCAATGATCGAAGATATGGTTGGTGCTAAAAAATAATACATTAATTAAGGCCAAAACCTTCGTCTGTCTTGACTAAATGTTTTTACTTCGATGGACTAGGCTTTGAAATAATTAATCAATTATTTATATTTGCAAAATAGTTTCAAATCTCATCTGCCAGCTGGTGGATGAGATTTCTATAATTTTAACATAAACACAAAATACAATATAATATGAAAAAAGTAACAGTTGTTGGAGCTGGAAACGTAGGTGCTACTTGTGCTGATGTTTTAGCTCAAAAAAACTTCTTAGATGAAGTTATTCTTATTGATATTAAAGAGGGTTTTGCCGAAGGTAAAGCTCTAGATATATGGGAAGCCGCTGCAATTAATCATTTTGATACTCGTGTAAACGGTTATACTAATGATTATTCAAAAACTGCAGGTTCTGAAGTAGTTGTTATCACTTCTGGTATTCCTCGTAAGCCAGGTATGTCTCGTGACGATTTAATTACTACTAATGCCAAAATAATGATGGATGTAGTATCAAACGTGTCAAAATACTCTCCTGATGCTATTATTATCGTTGTTGCAAATCCATTAGATGTAATGACTTATGCGGCTCATAAAGCTTCTGGTAAAGCGGCTAATAAAGTATTTGGTATGGCAGGTATCTTAGATACTTCTCGTTATAAGTCATTTTTGGCTACCGAATTAAATGTAGCACCAAATGATATTCAAGCATTGTTGATGGGTGGACATGGTGATACTATGGTTCCACTTCCACGCTTTACTACTGTTGCAGGTATTCCTGTGACTTCCCTTATCGAAAAAGATAAATTGGATGCAATTATCGACCGTACCAAAAAAGGTGGTGGAGAGATTGTTAAATTATTAGGTACTTCTGCTTGGTATGCTCCTGGAGCTGCTGCTGCACAAATGGTTGAGTCTATTGTTAATAACCAAAAGCATATCTTCCCAGTTTGTGTTCAGTTGAACGGTGAGTGGGGACAAAAAGATGTTTATCTTGGTTCGCCAGTTCGTTTAGGACGTAATGGTATTGAGGAAATTATTGAGGTTGACTTGAATGAAGAAGAAATGAAAGATATGGAAACTTCTTCTGCTGCGGTTAAATCTGTAATGGATGTATTTGACAGCTTAAATCTTATGTAATACAAACACTTAATAATTTTGCGTAGCAAAAGCTATTTAGTGATTGTTTACACTGAGCATAGTCGAAGTGTTTATTATATATTCACTTAATAATTTTGTGTAGCAAAAGCTATTTAGTGATTGTTTACACTGAGCGTTGTCGAAGTGTCTAATAATAAATTACTTAATAATTTTGTGTAGCAAAAGCTATTTAGTGTTTGTTTATACTTAGCGTTGTTGCCTGCACTGAACGTAGTCGAAGTGAAGTGTCGCAAAATGATTAATACAAAACATTATTATATCAAAGGGTAAATCGATTTTCGGTTTGCCCTTTTTTTAATCCACCTCCTAATATAATTTTTTCGTAATTTTACACTTCCAAAAATCACATCAGAAATTAAGAATGGACAAACAAACAATAAAGCAAAGATTTGGAATTATAGGTAGTTCTCCATTATTGGATCGTGCTATTGAAATTGCTGTGCAAGTTGCTCCAACGGATTTAACTGTATTTATCACAGGTGAAAGCGGGTCAGGTAAAGAATCATTTCCTAAAATTATTCATCAGTTGGGTGCTCGAAAACATGGTAATTATATTGCAGTAAACTGTGGAGCTATACCTGAGGGAACTATCGATTCGGAGCTTTTTGGTCATGAAAAAGGTTCTTTCACAGGAGCTACAGATACCCGAAAAGGTTATTTTGAAGTGGCCGATGGTGGTACAATATTTTTGGATGAAGTAGCTGAATTGCCACTTTCTACTCAAGTGCGTTTACTACGCGTATTGGAAAATGGAGAATATATGAGAGTGGGTTCGTCCAAGGTTTTTAAAACTGATGTGCGTGTGGTTGCTGCTACCAATGTAAATGTTTCTAAGGCAATTGAAGAAGGGAAGTTTCGTGAAGATCTGTATTATCGCTTAAATACTGTACCTATTAAAGTACCTTCATTGCGTGAGCGGAAAGAAGATATCGTTTTGTTGTTTCGAAAATTTGCGGCTGATTTTGCTGATAAATATCGTATGCCAACACTTCAACTAAATGAAGAGTCTAGGCAGATGATTATGAATTATTCATGGAAAGGGAATGTGCGCCAATTGAAAAATGTAACAGAGCAGATTTCAATTATTGAGAAAGATCGATTAATTACAACTGATATTTTAGCTAAATACCTTCTTGATGAGCGTAAGAGTAAATTGCCTGTGCTTTATCGTGATCAAAAAGATAGTCATTTGAGCGAACGTGACTTATTGTATAAGGTGCTATTTGAAATGCGTCAGGATGTAACTGATTTAAAGAAATTGGTACGTGAAATAATGAAGGATGAAAAGGTGGGAAGTGTTTTGCGAAACGCTAATGCACAGATAGTTCACGATATAGATAATGATCCTGACTTAGCAAATCCTATGGACTCTATAACGCCTAGCCATACATACCAAGCTGTAGAAACGGAAGTGCAGAACGCGTATGTATCCAATACGGGAGAGTACGATGCTGTTCCTATTCAAGAGTCGGAAGTGGTGGAAGAATCACTTTCGTTGCAGGATAAGGAAATAGAATTGATAAAACGAGCGTTAAAGAAGCATAATGGCAAACGTAAAATTGCGGCTCAAGAGTTGGGTATTTCGGAGCGTACACTGTATCGTAAAATTAAAGAACATAAAATATCCTAATTGATATGACAATGAAAAGAATTCAAATTTTGATTGTTTTCCTTATGCTTGTAACGGCATCAGCATGTACCATTGGTTACTCTTTTACAGGAGCACCAATTACAGCAAAAACAATTTCCATTGATTTTTTTCCTAATAAAGCCCGCTTGGTTAACCCCAGCTTGAGTCAAACATTGACTGATGGTTTTCGTGATAAGTTTGTGAATCAAACAAAGATGGATTTGGTGGAGGGCGATGCTGATATGCATATTGAAGGAGAGGTAATTGATTATAGAACAAACCCAGTAGCGATTCAGGGTAATGAAACCGCTGCCCTTAACCGTTTAACAATTTCGGTTAAGGTACGCTTTACTAATAATGAGCCCGAAAAAGATAACGATTCCTTTGATCAAACCTTCACAGGGTTTGAAGATTATGATGCTTCTCAAAGCTTTACTGCAGTAGAAGATCAGTTGGTTGAGGTAATTACAGAGAGAATAATTACAGATGTTTTTAATAAAGCTGTAGTAAACTGGTAGATTATGCATATTGATAATTTTTACAAATGTTTTGAGGACTCGGTAGCTTTAAGCAAGCTTAGTATTACTGATTTAGAAAAACTAACCAAAGATGCACCTTATTTTCAAGCTGCATGGATGCTGATGGCTAAGGCTAAAAATACTGGAGGTAGTTCCGACTATCATGAGGTTTTGGGTAAGGCTGCAGCACGTGTGTTTAATCGTGAGCAATTGTTTGATTTTATTTATGCTCAAGAGCAAATAGAAAAACCGGTGGTTGTTACTAAAGAAGAAAAGCTGACTAAACCTAAAACGGAAAAGCCCAAAAGTATAGCCAAAAAAAAGTCCGTAGAAAAATCACACAGTGTAGGTCAGTCTAAAATTAGTTCGATTGAAAAGCCACAGGCACCAAAAATCATGGTGAAAGATGATGGTGAAACAATAAAATCAAAGGAAGATTTGCGCGCACTTGTAAAGGAACGATTGCAGGCAATTGATAAGGAAAAGGCAGTAGTAAAAGAAAATAGGAAAATAAAACCTAAGGTGAAAGCTGCTTCTGAGAAGGATAAATCCAATGTTGATATTATTGATACCTTTATTAAGCATAACCCAACTATAAATAAACCTCAAGATATTGATTATAAAGAGGAAATAGAGGTGGCGAAGAAGAGTTTAGATGAAAAATTTGATTTTGTTTCAGAGACTTTAGCGGAGATAAATCTTAAGCAAGGACATACGAAAAAGGCCATAAAAATATATGAAAAATTAAGTTTGAAATATCCAGAAAAAAGTAGTTACTTTGCAGCCCAAATTAAGAAAGTAAAACTTAGTAAATAAATTTAGACATGGCATTATATTATACAATATCAATTTTGATATTTATCGTTTGTATTCTTTTGATTTTAATTGTATTAATTCAAAACTCAAAAGGTGGTGGATTAACTTCAACTTTCTCTGGTTCTAACCAAGTGATGGGTGTTAAAAAAACAACTGACTTTCTTGAAAAGTCAACATGGACTCTTTCAATTGTACTTTTATTGTTGACTCTTTCAACTATTTTTGTTATTCCAAGTGGGCAAACCTATTCTGAAAAAGAAACTTCAGATATTGATTACATTCGTGATAATGAAAATCCTGAGGCATTAGACTATAAGCCAGTTCAAGAAAATCAGGCCTTACCTTCTGCAAAAGAAGATGAAGCTACAGAGCAAGCTCCAGTCGAGTAGTTCAAAAGCTATTAAAATATTTCAAAATGTCAGTATGTCATACATGCTGACATTTTTTTTGCCTATGATTTTTTCATCTAAGACTCTATTATAAGCTATCTAATTGAAATACAGGTATAGTAGTATAATTTGTTTTAAAGCATCGTATGGTAATTTGCTTTTTTTGACAGATGTTTATTGCCTATATCCAATTGGCACAAATTTAGCCATAGGGCGAGCATTGAAATAATAATCAAATTAAACGATAATAAGATGGCAAATACAACAATTAAACCTTTAGGAGCAAGAGTACTTGTGGAAGTGCTTGAAGCTGAGCAAAAAACAGCTTCGGGCTTAATAATTCCTGATTCGGCTAAAGAGAAACCACAACGTGCTACAGTAATTGCTGTAGGTAATGGGACCGAAGGGGAAAAGATGGAAGTGAAAGAGGGTGATGTAGTGCTTTATGGAAAGTATGCTGGTACTGAAATTGAAGATCAGAATCATGCTTATCTTATCTTAAATCAAACCGATATCTTGGCAATTGTTTAATCAAAGGCCTTTATTCGAAAATTAAAATTAAAATAAATAGAATTATAAAAATACAATAAAATGGCTAAAGAAATTATATTTGATTCAGAAGCTCGTGACTTACTAAAACAAGGCGTGGACGAGTTGGCAAATGCTGTAAAAGTTACTTTAGGACCTAAGGGTCGTAATGTGGTAATCGATCGTTCATTCGGAGCTCCTCAGATTACTAAGGATGGTGTAACTGTGGCTAAAGAAATTGAATTGAGCGACCCAAATAAAAATATGGGTGCACAAATGGTAAAAGAAGTAGCTTCTAAAACCAATGATGATGCTGGTGATGGTACTACTACAGCTACTATTCTGGCTCAATCTATCGTAAATGTAGGCTTGAAAAACGTTACTGCTGGTGCAAATCCAATGGATTTGAAACGTGGTATTGATAAAGCGGTAAAAGCGGTTGTTGCAAATATTAAGGGGCTTTCAAAAGAAGTTGGAGATGATAATGATAAAATTAAGCAGGTAGCTACTATTTCTGCAAATAACGACAACACTATTGGTGAGTTGATTGCTGAGGCAATGGGCAAAGTGAAAAAAGAAGGTGTTATCACTGTGGAAGAAGCTAAAGGAACGGATACAACGGTTGAGGTTGTTGAAGGAATGCAGTTTGACCGAGGATATATTTCTCCATATTTTATTACAGACACAGAGAAAATGCAAACGGTTTTGGAAAACCCTTACATCTTGCTTTATGATAAGAAGATTTCTACCATGAAAGACCTTCTTCCTGTATTGGAGCCAGTAGCTCAAGATGGACGTCCTTTGATGATTATTGCTGAGGATATTGATGGCGAGGCATTGGCTACTTTAGTAGTTAACCGCCTTCGTGGTTCATTGAAAATTGCTGCTGTTAAAGCTCCAGGTTTTGGCGATCGCCGTAAGGAAATGTTGGAAGATATTGCTGTATTGACTGGTGGAATGGTTATTTCTGAGGAAAAAGGAATGAAGCTAGAAGGTGCTACTTTGGATATGTTGGGCCAATGCGAAAAAATCGTAATTGACAAAGACAATACTACTGTGGTAAATGGTGTTGGTAAAACAGAGGATATTAAAGCGCGTGTAAGTCAAATTAAGGCGCAAATCGAAATCACTACCTCTGATTATGATAAAGAGAAATTGCAAGAGCGCTTGGCTAAATTAGCTGGTGGAGTTGCTGTTCTTTATGTTGGAGCTGCAAGTGAGATTGAAATGAAAGAGAAGAAAGATCGTGTAGAGGATGCTTTAAGTGCAACTCGTGCTGCTGTTGAAGAAGGAATTATTCCTGGTGGAGGGGTTGCTTTTATTAGAGCAATTGATGTATTGGAAGATCTAAAAGGTGACAATGAGGATGAGACTTTAGGAATCAAAATCATAAAGCGTGCCATTGAAGAGCCATTGCGTCAAATCGTGGCCAATGCAGGTGTTGAAGGAGCTGTGATAGTACAGAAAGTACGCGAAGGAAAAGACGATTTTGGATATAATGCTCGAACCGAAACATACGAAAACCTTTTAGAGACAGGTGTTATCGATCCTGCAAAAGTAACTCGTGTGGCTTTAGAAAATGCCGCTTCAATTGCGGGTATGCTTTTGACAACCGAATGTGTAATTACTGATGAAAAATCAGATGAAGCTGCTATGCCTCCTGCTATGCCAGGCGGTATGGGTGGAATGGGTGGCGGAATGCCAATGATGTAATCAGGCATTCACCCAAATAAATAATTTGAAGAGCACTATCCTAAAAAGGGTAGTGCTTTTTTGTATTTGGGGCTATGCTTGTTGAAAAAGATACGAAACAAATATATATCCTAACAAATGAAAGCTGAAAGCAATTATCTTTGTGCCTAAATATCGAATTATGATTGTAACGATTGATTCCAATTCAGGATTTTGTTTTGGAGTGGTAAATGCCATTCAAGCAGCAGAGAATATTCTCAAGCAGGAGGACAGTTTATACTGTTTGGGTGATATTGTGCACAATAACAAAGAAGTGGAGCGTTTGGCGGAGATGGGTTTGGTTATTATTGACCATGAGCAATTTAAGAAATTACGAAATGTGCAGGTGCTTATTCGTGCTCATGGCGAACCCCCTGAAACCTATAAAACAGCATTAAATAATGGGATTAAGTTGATAGATGCATCCTGCCCAGTAGTGTTGAAACTACAAAACAACGTGCGTCTTGGAAATGAAAAAATGCATGAGCAGGATGGTCAATTAGTTATATACGGTAAGCAAGGACACGCTGAAGTTTCTGGCTTGGCTGGGCAAACCAATGGTGAAGCGATTGTTGTTAACTCCAAGGATGATTTGTTGGAAAAAATAGACTTTTCAAAACCAGTGAATCTCTTTTCTCAAACAACACAAAGTATTGAAGGGTTTAATGATATTGTGGAAACCATCGAAGCAAATCAGAAAGAATCTGGTGCAGAGGGGCAATTCATCGTTCACGATACCATTTGTCGTCAGGTATCGCATCGTGCACCTCAAATGAAGACCTTTTCAAAAAACCATGATGTGGTACTATTTGTAAGTGGAAAAAAGAGCTCAAATGGGAAATATCTTTATGGAGTGTGCAAGGACACTAATCCGCGTTCGTATTTTATTTCCTCCAAAGAAGAAATTGATTATTCTTGGTTCAATACCGAGGAATCCATTGGGATATGTGGGGCAACTTCTACACCGCGATGGTTGATGGATGAAGTGGCTGAGGCTATTGAAGGGCGATAAAGCTATTTTAACAATAGTATCGCTTCATATTATACTGCTTATTTCTTTCTTTCTACCATTAGATTGGATCATTCTTTCCAATCCTCTGAAAATCAAAAAAAATAGTTTTGCAATTTCAAAAATAATCTCTACTTTTGCAGCCCCTTAAAATAAGGGAATTATAGATAATTAATTTATGTTTAACCAGACTGTATTTCAGGCAGTCACATTAAAATTATTATGGCAGACGAAAGTGTCAAAAAAGAAGAGCTTATAGCTAAAACCGAAGAGGTGAAAGCTGAGCCTGTTGCGGAGGCAACAAAAGAAGAAATTAAAGTTGAAGAGCCAAAAGCTGAAGAAGTTAAGGCTGAAGTTGAAGAGCCAAAAGCTGAAGAAGCTAAGGTTGAAGTTGAAGAGCCAAAAGCTGAAGAAGCTAAGGCGGAAGTGGAAGCTCCTATAGCTGAAGCTAAAAGCAATGAACCAATCGAGTTTGATTGGGACGCTGCTGACGAAGATGTTGACATTTATACAAAAGATGATCGCAAAAAATATGAAGATCTTTATAATGGTACTTTAAAATCTATCAACGAGCAATCAGTTGTTGATGGTACTGTAATGGGATTGAACTCTCGTGAAGTTGTAGTAAACATTGGATTCAAATCTGATGGTGTTGTTTCTCGTGGAGAATTGCGTTATAAAGAAGACTTAAAAATTGGAGATATTATTCCAGTTTATGTTGAAAGTCAAGAAGACGTTCAAGGACAATTAGTATTATCACACCGTAAGGCTCGTACATTAAGATCATGGGATCAGGTGAACGAAGCTATGGAAAAGGATGAAGTAATCAATGGTTTTGTCAAATGCCGTACTAAAGGTGGTTTGATCGTTGATGTGTTTGGAATTGAGGCTTTCTTGCCAGGTTCGCAAATCGATGTGAAGCCTATCCGTGATTATGATATTTATGTAGGAAAAACAATGGAATTCAAAGTTGTGAAAATCAATAATGAATATAAAAACGTTGTGGTTTCTCATAAAGCACTTATCCAAGGTGAGCTTGAAAAACAAAAAGCGGAGATTATTTCTAAGTTAGAAGTTGGACAAGTACTGGAAGGAACTGTTAAGAATATTACTTCATACGGAGTATTTATCGACCTAGGTGGTGTTGATGGTTTAATTCACATTACTGACCTTTCATGGGGTCGTATTAACCACCCAGAAGAGATTGTTCAATTGGATCAAAAAATCAATGTTGTAATTCTTGATTTTGATGAGCATAAGAAACGTATTGCTCTTGGATTGAAACAATTAACTCCTCATCCATGGGATTCTCTTGACGAGAAACTTAAGGTAGGTGATAAGTTAAAAGGAAAAGTGGTTGTTATTGCTGACTATGGTGCATTCGTTGAGATTGCTCCAGGAGTTGAAGGACTAATACACGTTTCTGAAATGTCATGGTCGCAACATTTACGTACTGCTCAAGATTTCTTGAAAGTAGGTGATGAGGTAGAATCAGTAGTATTGACTTTGGATCGTGAAGAGCGTAAGATGTCTCTAGGATTGAAACAATTGATTCCAGATCCATGGGAGAATATCGAAGCTCGTTATCCAAAAGAGTCTAAGCATACGGCTATCGTTCGTAACTTCACTAACTTCGGTATCTTTGTTGAGTTAGAAGAAGGTGTTGATGGTTTAGTACATATTTCAGACCTTTCATGGTCTAAGAAGATCAAGCATCCAGCTGAGTTTACCAAAATTGGTGAAAAACTAGATGTTGTTGTTTTAGATGTTGATACTAACAACCGTCGTTTGAGCTTAGGTCACAAACAATTGGAAGAAAATCCTTGGGATGTATTCGAAACAGTATTTAGTGTAGGATCTGTTCACAAAGGAAATGTAATCATAGTGAATGATAAAGGTGCTGTTGTAACATTGCCATATGGTGTTGAAGGATTTGCTCCGAAGCGTCATTTGTTGCGTGAGGACAATGCCAAAGTAACTGTGGATATGGAAATGGAATTCAAAGTAATTGAGTTCTCAAAAGACAGTAAGAAGATTATTCTTTCACATACTAACATTTGGAAAGCAGTTGCTGCTGGTGAGAAAGCAAAAGAAACTGCTAAAAGTAAAGCAGCTTCAAAAGCAGCCGGAAAAGCAATGAAGAATGTTAATCAAAATGTAGAGAAAACCACTTTGGGTGACTTAGGAGTTCTTGGAAATCTTAAAGCAGAAATGCAAAAGGATGAAAAAGCAAAAGCTAAGAAGTTTATGAAAAAGATGGATGCTAAGGAAGATGCTAAAGAAGATGTAAAATCTGATGATAAAGCTGCTGAATAAGTAAATTTTCTAAATTATCATAAAGGCTTGTTCCTATTGGAGCAAGCCTTTTTTTTATGTCGTTAGAGTAAAATTTAATTAAATTTGCCCCACGATATGTACCATTAATAAAACTAAATAATTATGCGATTTTCTCTGTTTATTCTCGGAATACTTTTATATAATAGCACACAGCTTATAGCTCAAAATTCACAGTTTGATTTTCAACAAGATTCTTGGAAGAGTGTTACTAAGATGGCTAAAAAAAGTAATAAGCCGATTTTTGTTCAAGCAATGTCTCAACATTGTACCGCTTGCGATGAATTTGAATTAGGTATATTGACCGATGGTGAGCTAGCAAGCATGTATAATACCTCATTTGTTTTGTTTAAGTTAGATTCCAATACCAAGGATAGATCTAAGTTGGAGAGTAATCTTTCCATTTCGGCATATCCCACCAGTGTTTTTGTGGATGCAAAGGGGCAAGTGATTCATAAATATGTAGGTTTGCCATCGCGTATAGATATGGAGAATATGGCCAAACGCGTGCTTTCAAAGAAAAGGACATTAGCCTATTATAATAAGTTGCATAAGTCAAATACGCGAGCAATGTCGTCTGACGAGCTGCTTGATTATGCTACAATTTTGCTTCATGCTTCGGAAAATTATAGCCCTATAGCTGATGCATACTTTGCTAGACAAACATTAGAACAGCTTGCAACTACTCAAAACCTTAATGCGATTATTGCTTTTACCGATGATATTAACTCTCGTGAGTTTGCTTTTATAGCCAGAGAAAATGGAAGCTTTGGCACAGAAGGTATTACGGAAGGTCAAGTTCAGTTTAAAATTGAAGATGTGATAAGTATTACCGTGAATAGTTATGTAATGGAGTCAAAAGATATTAGGGTTCTTCAAGATTCGTTAAACAAAATATTTAGTAGTAAAGAGATTAAGAATATGGATTTAGTATACAGTCGTGTTTTATTAGATTATTACGGATTTGTAAATATTGATAGTCATAAATATTTTAGAACTTTAGTTGAATATATGAATAGTCACTTTTATTTGATGACAGTATCGCAGATTGCTGATAAATGTAGTAGCGTGAATGATGAATGTGAAGATAGAGAGGTTATTGACATGGCTATTCATTGGATTGATGAAGCAATTAATATGGAGCCTGATAATCCTAATTTATATATGATAAGTGTAGATTTGATGATTAAAATGGGGCGATTTAATGAGGCTAAGGATATTTCTATTCGAATGATGGAGTCTTGTGAAAACAAGTTGACAAATCCTGATAAGGTAATGGAATTAATAACTAAAAAGATTGAAATTGCTAGGTCAAATTATAGAGGAGAATAACTCTATTCAATACAATGTTATTGTTTTAGAGTAAAAGAAAACGTGGTGCCAATATTAGGCGTGCTCCTCACATTGATAGTTTGTTCATGTGCTTCAATAATATGTTTTACAATTGCCAAGCCTAGTCCAGTTCCTCCAGATTCTCGTGAACGACCTTTATCAACGCGATAGAAACGTTCAAATAACCTGGGGATGTTATCCTCGCTTATACCAATTCCATTATCACTTATTTCGACTAAGGTGTTTTCGTCCATATCATAAAAACTAATCTTTATTCGTGCTTGCTGGGGAGTTCCAATATATTTTATGGAATTGTCTATTAAGTTAGTAATTACTTGGTGTATTCGGTCTTTATCAGCCTCAACGAAAATAGCTGTTTGATTGTTTCCTTTTGATAAATAAATGCGAATACCCTTCTTTTTACTTGTTATTTCATAGCTGTCAATAATTTCATTTAGAAGTTCCACAAGATTAAATCGCTGAATATTCAAATCTAATGAACCTGATTCAAGTGCTGATATGGTTTCTAAATCATCAATTAAATCAATCATCCGTTCTATGCTTTTCTCTGTTCTTTTAAGGTATTTAGTATTGATATCTGGATCATCGATTCCACCATCCAATAATGTCATAACATAGCCTTGAATATTAAAAATGGGGGTTTTAAGTTCGTGCGACACATTACCAAGATATTCTCTTCGATACTGTGCGGACTCTTTTAGAAGCGTTATTTCATCAATCTTAATTTTTGCCCAATCCTCTACTTCCTTACTAACATTCTCCAGTGAGTTGCTCTGTGATTCGTAGTGCTGAGCCAAGTCCTCTTTGCCAAGTTTTAATCGGTGAATGGTTTTATAAATCAGCTTTACTTTGCTGTAAATAAAAGTTTCAAGAGTATGGTAAATAATAAAGTATACAAAAGTGAATAGTACAATAAAACTTAAGATGAGCAGTTCGTTGCCTCCTTGCTTTTGTAATAGAAAATAAATAACTGATATGAATAAAGTAACCCCAATGATAGCTAGAGTTGTAATAAATGAAATAATTTTAGGATTACTCTTTTCCTTATTCATTAGCCGTTGTATTTATAACCAACACCTTTTATGGTGCTAATCTTTTCTAGACTGAGTTTGTCTCTCAATTTGCGAATATGAACATCAATTGTTCGGTCACCCACTACCACATCATTTCCCCATATTGTTGATAATATTTCTTCGCGTGTGAATACTTTTCCTGGTTTTGAGCAAAGCAATTTTAACAATTGAAATGCCTTCTTGGGCAATAGTATTTCTTCATTATTTCTAATAACAAGATAGCGTTCGAGGTCGATACTAAGGTCTTTAAGTACAATCATATTACTACTATCAGATTGGGAATGAGCAGTTTTACTTCTTCTAAGTAAGGCCTTTACTTTACTAAGAAATAATCGTGGTTTTACGGGTTTGCTAATATAATCATCAGCACCAGCATTGAAGCCAGCAATTTGTGAATAATCTTCTGATCGGGCAGTTAGAAATACTTTTATCGATTTTTCCAACTCCGGAACTTCGTTCATTAATGTGCAGGTTTCAATGCCATCCATTTCGGGCATCATTACGTCCAGAACAATTAAATGTGGAATTTCTTTCTTTGCAATCTTGAGAGCCTCGACGCCATTGTTGGCAGTAAGGACTGCATAACCTTCTTTTCGAAGATTGTAACCAAGAAACTCTAGTATGTCGGGCTCATCGTCTACAAGTAATATTTTATATTTGTTGTTTTCCATAGTATAATAATACGTTTTGCATGGGCATAAAATTATAAAAAGAATACTTACTTCCTGTTAATATTAGAATGATAACCTAAAGTTAATATACAAGACTTTTCCAAGAGTCTCAATTATGTTCTTTTATTCTTTGTTCAATTGATGAAGTAGAAAAGCCAGGAAGAAAATCTAAAGTTTCAACCTTTCCACCATTGTTTACTACAATGTCAAAGCCCACAATATCTTCTGCTTGATAGTCACTTCCTTTCACTAAAATATTTGGAATCACTTTGTTAATGAGATTCATAGGGGTTTCTTCATCAAACAAAATTAATGCATCGACAAACTCCATGGCTGCCAATATCATCATTCGCGAATATTCATCTTGTATTGGGCGGCTTGGACCTTTAATTCGACTCACCGAGCTATCTGTATTTACACCGATTATTAGCTTAGTTCCTTTATCTGCAGCTTTTGCCAAATAATCGATATGCCCTTGATGTATAATGTCAAAACAACCATTAGTGAAAACAATAATCTCTTTGTTATGTTTCCATTTACTAATTAATTCATCAAGCTGTTTTGGCTCAATGATTTTATTCTTTATCTTTTTGTAATGCGACATTATTCTTTTTTGAGTGAGCACTTACTATAAGCAACGAAATGGCACCAACAATAATAATCATTACAGTTTGAGCCGACCAGGTAATCCAACCAATTGCAATGCCAGTGCCGGACTCTTTAGTGATGCCATATAAAAATAAAGTTTCGGCAACCAAAACAGGGTATAGGCCAATGCCTCCAGGAGTAATCATAATCCCTATGGAGCCAATTACTAACACGCTTAGCCCTACAACCAAGCCAAGGTTTGCGGTTTCGGGGAGACTGAGCAAGCAAAAGTATATCATAAAGTAATAAAACACCCATATTCCCAATGAATAAGCAATAAAAAGTAAAGGTTGTTTTATTTTGGATATACTTATTAATCCCTCCCAGATTCCACCAAATAATTTGCTGATTTTTTTCCAGAAATTTGAAGCAAATATTTTTTTACGAAAAGCAAAGAACACTAATGCTGTAATTGCGAAAAGTATTAAAGCAGTATTTCCAAAAAGATGTTCGGTTGGAATAAAATCAAACTTTTCGTTTATCTTAGGATAAATCTGTTTTTGCACGTAATTATCAAGGTAGCTGTATTGAGAGGTAATTGTAATAAAGAATAAGCTGAAGAATATGAGCATGTCAATTGATCGTTCTACTATTACAGTTCCAAATGATTTATCGACAGGTATTCGAGCCTCTTTGTAAAGCACGCTACATCGAGCTACTTCGCCTGATCGGGGAATACCAAGATTAGTAAAATAGCCAACCATTACCGCTAAAAAAGTACTCCACGTAGAGGGTGTATATCCCATGGGCTCCAAAAGCATTTTCCACCTTACAGCGCGCATTAAATGACTTGAGATACCTATTAATATGGATAAAATAACCCACCAATAATTGGCAATCTTAAAGCTGTTAAAAATAGAGACCTCTTGTTCGGGGGTAACATTCCTTACAGAAAGCCATATCACAATTAAGCCTAGCCCTAAAGCAATAGAAATTTTTATAAAACTAGTGAGCTTTTTTTTCAAAACAGCTATAATTTGTTGTTATCTTTTGGAAATACAATGGCAGGAACAAAGGATTTTGCCTCTTCAAAATCCATACTTGCGTATGAAACGATGATAAGGTAGTCGCCTTTTTGCACCATTCGTGCAGCTGCGCCATTAACTCCAATATCTCCTTTTCCTCTTTCGCCCTTTATTACGTAAGTGTTGAAACGAGAACCACTGTTTACGTTGTAAATGTCAACACGTTCGTTTTCAATAAGGTTTGCAGCATCCATCATATTCTCATCAATGGTGATGCTTCCTATATAATTCAAATCGGCCTCTGTTACTGTGGCTCGATGAATTTTTGATTTCATTATTTCGATATGCATAAGGCTGCAAAAATACTAAAAATTCTATTCACTAGACCAATGTCTGTGAAATGCTATTTGTTTGTAAACTAGTATAATTCAATATTATCGATTAATCGAACAGCTCCCATATGAACGACAATAAAAATCATTGGTTTATCAGTGTCTTCCCATTTTTCAATAGGCTGCAGATTATTTCCATCTGCAACCTCAATATACTCTAATCGAAAGTCGTCATGACCAATATATTTCTCTTCAATCCAACGCTTGAGAACATCAGGGGCTAAATATTCTTTAAGATCTCTAGCTTTTTTCAAATGAGTATATACTGAAGGCGCTTTTCGCTTTTGTCCAAAAGAAAGCCTTTGATTTCGAGAGCTCATGGCCAAGCCGGATTCTTCTCGAATAATCTCGCAACCAATTATTTCGGGGCTTAGATTATATTGTTCTACAAGTGAATTAACAATTAATAGTTGTTGATAATCCTTTTTTCCAAAATAGGCTCTAGTGGGTTCTATTATTTCAAAAAGGCGTTTTACAACAATCGCTACTCCTCTAAAATGTCCTGGTCGATTTGCTCCTTCCATGACATCTTCCAAATTACCAAAATCAAATTCTGTTTGGTCAATTTCTGGATACATTTCTTCTACGCTTGGATTAAATAGAAAATCGCAGTTTTCAGCTTCCAAAAGTTCAATATCCTTTTCAATTTGATTAGGATACTTCTCCAAGTCTTCTGTTTTGTTAAATTGAATTGGGTTTATGAAAATACTGCAAATGGTGTAATCATTTTCTCGCTTCGATTGTTTGATTAATTGAAGGTGTCCATCGTGTAAAGCCCCCATAGTAGCAACAAAACCGATGCTTTTTCCTTGTTTATGTAATTCGTTCATTGAGACCTTAGTCTCTACAATAGTCTTAAGTATATTCATAGTCAATAAGTTGTATATTTTAGGCCAATAAATTGCCTGTAGATTTGATTTTGCAAAAATGACAATTTTTACTACCTTTGCCAACTCAATTATAATTAATTTGAATTTATTATGGAAAAGCCTAAGGTTTTATATGTTGCCCAAGAGATTACACCCTATTTACCAGAATCACATATTAGTCACATTGGACGACACTTACCACAAGCAACACAAGAAAGTAAAAAAGAAATTCGTACGTTTATGCCTCGTTTTGGAGTGGTAAACGAACGTAGAAATCAATTGCACGAAGTAATTAG
>JAGLCR010000021.1 GCA_023146135.1 Bacteroidales bacterium | reverse complement strand
TTTCCTCTACCAAGATAACAAGGATCGTGGTATGTAACCGACTTTCCTTTTAGGCTATCGCCAAAACTCAATTTTCCTTTATTCAGCATTTTGGCAATAAACTGCGTATGGTGCATCACTTCAAAATTTCCACCTAAATCGGGATATTCATTTTTCAAAATATTGAAATCGTGAGGGTCGCAAGTAATAATATTTTTCACTTCATAGCCATTCATCACTTCAATATTCATCATGGCCTGCATTTGGTAGGTAAACTCATTACCTGAGCGTTTGGCAATATCACCACTGTCCGTTTCTTCCACTCCCAAAATAGCATAATCCACTTTCAAGTGATTAAGAATCTTTACAAAATCAATGGTAATTTTTTTAGACCTACGATCGAAACTGCCAGCAGAGCCTACCCAAAACAAATACTCTGGCTTTTTACCTTGAGTAAATAAATCAGCCATCATTGGCACTTTTACTTTTTCACCATTCACCGCTACTTCATCTGCCCAATTGGCACGATCATCGGCAGGAAATTGCCAAGGTGCTCCATTATTATCAATATTGGTATTGGCAGCAGCCAAAGGCGAAGGTACAGCAGACTCTTCCATATAAAGGAATCGGCGCAACTCAGTAATAATTGCAGGCTGGTCAATTTCCACTGGACAAGCATCGGTACAAGCATTACAAGTTGTACATGCCCATAATTCTTCGTCAGTAATATAATCATGCAATAAAGCTCCTTGAATTTCAGCTTGATCACCTTTTTTCATTATCTCATTTCCCACCAGTTCTAAACGATCGCGGGTATCCATTATCACTTTTCGAGGCGACAATAATTTTCCTGTAATATTGGCTGGACAAACAGCGGTACAGCGGCCACACTCAGTGCAGGTATATGCATTCATCAAAAGGTTCCAATTCAAATCGCGCACATCCTTTGCCCCAAAAGTGGCAATCTCCTCCTCAGGATTGGCATCTTCTTGTAGCAAGCCCATGGCAATTTTCACCTCCTTAGTAACCGAGTCCATATTATTGATGTAGGTACGAGGTTTGAGTTTTGAATAAAACACATTAGGGAAAGCCAAGAATACGTGAAAATGCTTGGAATAAGGAATATAATTAAGGAATGCAAATACGCCCAATATATGGAACCACCAGCCGAAACGTTCAATAAAAATCAGACTGCCATTGGATAAACCATCAAACAACGGGATTAAAAAACTAGAAAAGAAAAAACTACCAGTTTGTGATTCGGCAAAATGACCAAAATCACGTGCTTGTAAAATTTGATCTGAGGCATTCATGCTTAAAAAAGCAGACATTAACAATATCTCAGAAATCAGAATAATATTAGCATCCAATGTAGGCCAAGACTTCATTTCTGGTTTATGAAAACGATTTACTCGAAGAATATTTCTTCGAATCAGAAATGTAAGACAAGCCACAATAACCATAATGGCAAAAAACTCCACCATGGAAATGATGCCACTATAAAACGGAATGCCACTCAAAAAACGATGCGATCCCGTAACTCCATCGATAAGAATTTCTAGCATCTCGATATTAACAATCAAGAAACCCACATAAACCATAATATGAAGCAAACCTGCTATTGGCTTTTTAGTCATTTTGGATTGACCAATGGCCACCCAAAACATCTTTTTCCATCGCACTTCAGTCTGATCAGAAATATCTAATTCTTTTCCAAGGTTAATATGAAAACGAATTCTTTTTATGCTTCGATAAAAAAGAAAAGTAGTTATTATTAGGGCAAGTGAGAATAGTATAATTGAAATCATAAGTATGTGTATTTAGTACTTCAAATTGTTAAAACAGTATTATCATGCATTTTATATTTATTCCTTTTTCAAGGAATAAATATAAAATTAAAGAGGTAAATATAGGAAATTCATCCAATAATTACTCATTTGAAGATGGTTCTTTTTTTCTTATACCCAAATTTCCCAAATCATCACTATATCCGTATAAGTAATCCAATTTTGAAGTATACTTTTTCTTTAGAAACTTGCGCTTCAACTTAAGGGTTGGAGAAAGCTCTCCAGTATCTGGAGTCCAATTGCGACAAGTTAAAGCCCATTTTCGTATTTGACGAGATTTACCAATATCTTTGTTAATCTTATCCACTTCTACTTGCATACGTTCCACCACCTTTTGCTTTGAAATCAAGATTTCATTATTCCGAAACTCGATATGTTTATCAGACGCCCAATTATGTAGATATTCAAAATCTGGGCTAATAATAGCAGCAGTAAACTTTTCCCCTTCACCAACAATCAATATCTGATCAATAAAAGGTGATTCTTTTGCTCTATTTTCAAGTACCTGAGGGGCAACATATTTACCAGTGCTTAGCTTGAATATCTCCTTCTTACGGTCGGTAATCTTTAGTAATCCTCTGTCACCCACCAATTCACCAATATCTCCAGTATGTAACCAACCTTCCTTATCAATAATTTCTGCAGTTTTTTCAGGATCTTTATAATAACCCATCATCTGAGAGGGCCCCTGCATACATATCTCACCATCCTCCTCAAATCTAACTTTCACATTGTCAATAATTGGCCCAACGGAGCCAAACAACATATTTCCTTTACCCTCATAATTTACCGAAATAACAGGCGACGTTTCCGTCATTCCATAGCCCTCGGCAACCATTAATCCAGCACAGTTGAAAGAGCGAGATAGGCGTTCCTGCAAGGCAGCACCTCCACTAATAATAATCTTAATATTGCCGCCCAAGGCCTCGCGCCATTTGCTAAATATTAGCTTATCAGCTATCTTGTGTTTCATTTTGTAAATGGACGAATTCTTACCATCTTCCTTATACTCCAATGCCAAATCCACAGCCCAGAAAAACAATTTCTTTTTTACACCATCCAAGTCTGAGCCCTTTATAATAATTTTATCATAGAACTTCTCAAGAATACGAGGCACAGCCGTAAAGCCATGAGGATTTATTTCTTTCAAGTTCTCTCCAATAGTTTCTATACTTTCGGCATAGTAAACTGTTGTTCCTTTATAGATCACCAAGTAATTTACCATTCGCTCCAATACATGACAAAGCGGTAAAAAGCTCAAGTATTTTTCTCCTTCGACTACATTAATTAAATCTCTCGTACCATCAATATTTGCAATAAAATTAGCATGGCTTAACATCACACCTTTGGGACGACCTGTTGTACCGGAAGTGTAAATAATTGTCATTAAATCATCCGTGCTAATTCCATCTCTTATTTCAAGCAATTGATTATAAAGCTCATCTCTCTTCGCCCGACCCAATTCTACTACTTTCATCCAATTATCTATCTCTGGAAGTTTATCCATAGAATAAATATTTTGCACATTCTCCTCAGCTAATGCCGAAGGGGCTATTCGAAGATAATGATCTTTTTGACCAGCAAATACTAATTTAGCATCCGAATGTTCAATAATAAAATCATAGTCTCCTTTTCCCATATTTGGATACACAGGCACGTGCACCGCGCCTATTTGACTGATACCCATATCAATAAAATTCCACTCGGGACGATTGTTCGAAATAGTAAGTATTTTATCTCCTTTTTTAATACCAAGAGCCATCAAGCCCATACTGAATTCATCACGATAATTAATAAAATCATCATTGGTATAGCCCTCCCAAACACCGTTTCTTTTAACAGATAAAACATGCTTATTCGGATTTAACTCCTTATTTATTTCGGCAATTTCAAAAGTACGAGATATTTTCATTTTGGTTTTCATTTTAGCTAGTTTTAAGTTTGAATGTCCATGTATAATTAAATTCAGATACAATATCCCCAAATTGGTCAGTGCCAATGGATTTCACTTCCACCGTAACACCCTCCTTTGTATCTATTGCTTGTTGAATGGCTTGCCTTATTTCATCTCCTTGCTCACAATGAAAGCTAATTCGGGAAACCGCTTTTTTTGTAAAATGTGCTTTCATATCGAAAACGAGCATGGATATTTTTTTCTTGGAATCGATTACAGCATCCATGGCTAAAACACCTGTGGATAATTCGGCTGCCATGGCTTGTGCCCCGAAATACACTGACTTGAATGGATTTTTTGTAATGCCATTAAAAGGCAAAGAAACTACCGCTTCATTTGTGCTAAATTTATCAACGCGTAGTCCCGCAAAAAAGCCCAAAGGCATTCGCTGAAGAAAGAAAATCTTCAAGCGGAAGGGTTTAAGAATATTTTTTCTAAAATCCATTTTAAAAATATAAATAGGAATTACTAATTCCAATGAACAATGAGATATACTATAAGAAAGGAAGTTGGAGGTTAATCCACCTCCACGCTTCCTCAAATTTATATTTTATTAAAATTTATATTGATTGTCTTCAATCAATTTTGCAGCGATATTTCGTCTTGCCTTCACCACATTCACAGGAGAAACTTTTGTAAATCGCTTCAAGCCCATTAGCATAGCAGCTAATTCATCACCTGCCGCGAAAGAATTGACTCCGTCTTGTCCAATTTTGTGAATTTTGAAAGCAACATCATAAATATAAACGTCAAGCATATCTTTGTAAATAGCCAACTTATTCTCGTCATACATACCACTTAACTTCTCCACACGTAAGAGCATAGACTCGGCAGCATAAGTGTACATCAACATATCCGCAGCATTCATCAATAATTCTTGCTCATTATTTAGATCTTCCATAAATTCTTGGATTGCAGCACCTGAAACCATCAAAATAGCTTTTTTAAACTTATTAATTAGCACATGATAGCTTTCGAAATAATCCAAACTTGGACTTCCAAAATCAGGAATACCCATCAATTCTTTGGAAACCTCCATTGCAGGAGTCATCAAATCAAGTTCGCCTTTCATAGCACGTTTCAAGAGCTCACCCACAGTAACCATACGGTTAATCTCGTTGGTTCCTTCGAAGATACGGTTAATACGACTATCGCGATAGGCACGCTCCACAGATGTTTCGGCTGAATAACCCATTCCTCCATGAATCTGCACACCTTCGTCAGCCACATAATCTAAAGACTCCGAACCAAATACTTTGGCAATAGATGCTTCAATGGCATATTGACGAATAGCTTCAATAGACGCTTTACTTCGCTCCATACCTCCTTCTACTAATGACTCTATTGCATCGTCCACATTTTGACTGATACGGTAGGTTAATGATTCGCTAGCGAAAGTTTGAATAGCCATTTCAGCCAATTTGTATTGGATAGCTCCAAAATTGGCAATAGGGGTTTTAAATTGCTTGCGTTCATTGGCGTAGTTAACCGAAGCTGTAATAATTGCCTTTGATGCTCCAAGGGTAGCACCAGCCAATTTAATTCGACCTAAATTCAAGATATAAAGTGCAATTTTGAATCCTTGATTTTGCTCTCCCAAAAGATTCTCCACGGGTACTTTCACATCTTCAAAAAAGATTTGTACAGTGGACGAACCACGTATTCCCATCTTTTCCTCATCTACACCAATGGTAATCCCTTCCAGTTTTGCATCAATAATAAATGCACTTAGATTTTTGTCATCGCCAATTTTGGCAAAAACGATAAGCAAATCTGCAACACCACCATTGGTAATCCACATCTTCACTCCGTTGACGTTATAATGTTTTCCATCATCAGTCAAAATGGCTTTAGTTTTACCACTGTTTGCATCCGAGCCTGCATCAGGCTCAGTCAAACAGTAAGCTCCAATAAATTCACCTGTAGCTAATTTTGGTAAGTATTCCTCTTTTTGTGCATCAGTACCATAATATAGAATAGGTAAGGTTCCAATTCCTGTATGTGCTGAATAAGCAACCGCGAAACTAAAGCCTTTACCCATTTCTTCCAAGGCAAGCATGGAAGTAACAAAATTTTGATTGAAGCCCATATATTCCTCTGGAAGAGATATTCCAAGAATCCCTAAATCACCAGCACCTTTCATTAGTTTGGCTAAAAGCTCACGGTCATGTGTATCAAGCTGATCCACATTTGGCAAAACTTGTGTTTCGGTAAAGTCGCGACATGTTTGCGCAATCATACGTTGCTCTTCATTGAATTCCTCTGGGATAAAAATATCGGCGGCGGCTGATTGCTTAATAAGAAATTCCCCACCTTTTAATGCATTGTTTGACATAGTGTTTGTATTTATAGGTTGTGTGTTATTTTTATAATAATTCGAATATTCCGGCAGCACCTTGTCCCGAGCCAATACACATGGTAACCATACCATACTTTTTATCTCGGCGACGTAGCTCATTCAAAATCTGAACGGTAAGCTTAGCACCTGTTGCACCCAATGGATGACCTAGGGCAATGGCTCCTCCGTTTACATTAACCTTGTCGGCATCCAATCCAAGCTCTTCAATCACAGCGATAGACTGAGAAGCAAAAGCCTCATTCAGCTCGAAAAGATCAATGTCTTCTAATTTCATTCCTGCGTGTTTTAGCACTTTTGGAATGGCAGCGATAGGACCAACACCCATTTTATAGGGCTCAACACCTGCTACTTGATAATCCACCAAGCGAGCGATAGGTGTTAGTTTATACTTCTTTAAAGCTTCTTCAGAAACCACCAATACAAAGGCTGCACCATCCGACATTTGCGATGAATTACCTGCGGTAGAAAGCCCATCAGCAGCAAAAGCTGGACGTAGCTTACTTAAACCCTTAGCGGTTGTTCCTCTGCGTGGCCCTTCGTCAGTATCAAATACCTTCTCACGTGATTTCATTTTACCACCTTCGTAGTAATTCTCTTTCACTGTGATAGGAACAATCTGGTCTTTGAAGTAACCTTTGTCAATAGCATTCACTGCCTTTTCTACTGAATTGGAAGCAAATTCGTCCAAATCTTCACGCTTCTGTTTATACTCACGTGACACCATCTCAGAAGTTAAGCCCATGCTCAAATACCATTTAGGATTATTCTTGGCAATATCAGGGTTTGGCACTACACGCCATCCACCCATACTAATCATCGACATGGTTTCAGCACCGCCAGCGATAATAATATCAGCCATTCCTGACTTTATTTTTGCTGTAGCGATGGCAATGGACTCTAGGCCACTGGCACAATAACGGTTAATTGTAGAGCCTGGCACTTCAACAGTATCCATGGCCATTAGGGAAAGCATGCGCCCCATATTGAAACCCGATTCGGCCTCTGGGAATGCGTTTCCAACTACAATATCATCTATTTTCTCTTTTTCTATTTGTGGATAATCCTTCATTAAATGGCGAATCACAGTCGCAGCGATATCATCGGGGCGAGTGAAACGTAAACTTCCTTTGGGAGCTTTCCCAATTGCTGTGCGGTATCCACCTACTATATATGCGTTCATCTTCTTAAAATTTCGTGGTTTGTAATTAATTTCTTAAAATCTTACCTTTGGTAATTATGCTTTGAATACGCTCCAAGGTTTTACGCTGCATGCATAGCTCCAAGAAGGCTTTGCGCTCCAAGTCGAGCAAGTATTGCTCCGACACTTCGGTAAGTGGACTTGATATTTCGGCGCCAGCCATAACCCAGCCTAGTTTTTCAGCAATTAGTTTATCATGCTCCGACATATAATGCCCTTCGGTAAAACCGTCGGCTCCAACATAAACCAATCCCATAGCCTCGTTTCCTAATACTTTAATATCATTTCGTGGCGCTGGTTGAGTATATCCTTTTTCGTGCATCTGTAATGCAGTTTGTTTAGCATAAGACAATTGATGCGCGCGACTTACAATCACTTCATCAATACCTTTTCGCATATAACCAAGATCAAATGCCTCATAAGCTGAAGTAGAAACCTTGGCTTGACCAATGCTTAAATAACGATTTAAGAAACGATTGGTGCGAACATCACCATCAGTGAGTTCATCGCTAAGGCGAAGAGCAAACTCTTTGGTTCCACCTCCACCCGGAATTAATCCAACTCCAAACTCAACCAATCCCATATAGGTTTCGGCATGAGCAATTACTTTATCACTATGCATACAAATTTCGCATCCACCACCCAAGGCCATTCCGTGTGGAGCAGCAACTACAGGTATGGATGAATAGCGTAAGCGCATGGTTGTTTTTTGAAACCATTGCACGGCCATGTCCAAATCTTCCCATTCTTGTTCTATGGCAAGCATATAAATCATTCCCACATTGGCTCCTGCCGAAAAATGATCGCCTTCATTGGAAATCACCAATGCTTTATAATCTTTTTCAGCCATATCTACCGCCTGGTTTAAGCCTTGCAGTACATCCTGACCGATGGTGTTCATTTTAGTGTGAAATTCCACATTCAATACTCCATCACCTAAATCAAAAATAGTTACTCCAGTATTTTCCCATACCACATTGGTTGGGCGTAATAATTCTAGAGACAACTTTGATTCTTGCCCAGGAATTACTTTATATGCTTTTGTTTTTAGATCGTAATATTGCTTTAAGCCTTTATCAATTTTATAGAAGCTTTTTACACCTGCCTCAAGCATATCATATATCCACTGTGCAGGCTTATAATTCATTTCTTCCATGGCTTTCACCGTGTTTTCCACGCCTACTGCATCCCATGTAACAAAAGGACCTAATTTCCATCCAAAACCAGCTTTCAATGCATCGTCCACCTTATATATATCCTCTGTAATTTCAGGAATACGATTGGAAACAAATTGGAATAAGCTGTAAAAAGAATCGCGATAAAAATCGCCTTCTTTTCCTTTGGCTGCAATAAAAATTGGCATACGTTCTGCAAGATTGTCAATTCCTTTTGTTTGCTCAAAAACCTTAAACTTAGGTTTAGCATCTTCAGTATATTCCATGGTATTAAAATCCAAAGTAAAGAATTTCTTTTTGCCATCGATTACTTCTTTTTTATAGAAACCCTGCTTGGTTTTTGATCCTAGCCATGAGTTATCTAACATGCTTTGTAAATAATCAGGAATTGCAAATCTATCGTTAGCCTCGTCATTGGTAGTTTCCTTGATATTATTGGCCACATGTACCAAAGTATCTAATCCCACAATATCTGCAGTACGAAAGGTTGCCGATTTAGCTCTACCGATAATTGGACCCGTTAGTTTGTCAATCTCCGTTATCGTCAAATCATACTTCTTCACATTATTAAATAAGGACATAATTGAGAAAGTACCAATTCGGTTGGCAATAAAAGCAGGAGTATCTTTGGTCAATACAGCTGTCTTTCCTAAATATCGACTGGAATAGTCTGTTAGGAAATCCAATACTTCTTGATCCGTTTTGGATGAAGGAATAATTTCAAACAACTCCAAATATCGTGGAGGATTAAAAAAGTGCGTTCCACAGAAATTCTTTTGAAAATCATCACTGCGCTCATCTATCATTGCTTCAATAGAAATACCCGATGTGTTGGTAGTAATCAAAGAGCCCTTTTTACGGTATTTATCTACATTTCCGAGCACGACTTTCTTAATGTCTAAACGCTCAATTACTACTTCAATAATCCAATCATAGTCCTTAATTTTTTTCAAATCATCATCAAAATTACCTATAGAAATACGATTTGCAAATGAAGCTTGATAAATTGGACTGGGCTTTGATTTTAGCGTTGCTTTTAATGAGTCATTAACGATACGATTACGCACCGCTTTATCTTCTAGCGAAAGCCCCTTTTTCTTTTCAGTATCACTCAATTCGTTGGGGGCAATATCAATGAGAAGTACTTCTACACCAATATTTGCAAAATGACAAGCAATACCTGACCCCATGACTCCAGAGCCCAGAATTGCTACTTTTCTAATTCTTCTTTTCATTTTATCTAGTGTTTGTGCCTTGTGAATAGGCTATGATTATTTATTTTGTGTTTCCTTCAATTTTTCATCTGATAACTGCTCAATCTTTTTGCTTACTCTTGCAAAAACAGCATAATCTTCTTTAGATATACTATCGACTAGCTTATCATTAAATTCAAGTACCGTTGCCTTGGCTATTTCCCGACGCTCAACACCCTTTTCTGTTAAGAAAATCTTGGTAATACGTTTATCTGTTTCATGCTCCTTACGAATTATACAACCCTCATCCTCCATTTTTTGAAGAATTCGAGTCAAACTTGACTTTTTCATACCAAGCAAATTGGCAATTTTGGAAGCAGCAACACCATCCTTAGTAGTGAATATTAATATATAGCCAATCGTTTGGGTGATGCCATATTTAGCGGCAATTGAATTGTACATACGGCTTAAGGCCAATGATGAAGTTCTTATGTGTAATTCTACTGTATCGTTTAGTTCCATATCGTGCTGATGTATTATAGTACGCATGCGTACAAAGATAACAAAATATTAGTACGCATGCAAACTATTTTCATTTTTCTGCAAATATTTATGATTTAACTGAAGTAGTTTCGCTTATGGAGGGGCTTCGACAAGCTCAGCCACCTTAGTCTTGCGTGTTATCTTACCGAAGACTAGTGCCTGAGTTTATCGAAGAATGGTGTCTGAGCCTGTCGAAGGCTGGTGCCTGAGCCTATCGAAGGCTGGTGTCTGAGCCTGTCGAAGACAAAAGCCAGAGCTTCAATTAAGAAACTCTGGCTTCAATACCTATTATAGGTAATACTATTATGCGTTTTTCAAGGCTTCATTTAATTCAGGAATTACTTTAAATGCATCGCCAACGATACCATAATCTGCTGCTTCAAAAATTGGAGCATCGGGATCTTTATTGATGGCAACAATGCATTTGGAATTACTAATTCCACCAATATGCTGGATGGCTCCTGAGATACCAATTGCAATATACAGATTTGGTGCAATAATTTTTCCTGTTTGACCTACGTGCTCAGTGTGAGGGCGCCAGCCTTCGTCGCTACAAGGACGAGAGCATGCTGTTGCCGCTCCCAAAGTTTCTGCTAACTCTTCAATCATACCCCAATTCTCAGGGCCTTTCATTCCACGACCTGCTGAAACAACCAATTCGGCATCGGTAAGTAATAATTTACCTGTTACCTTATCAGTGCTTTCCACCTTAGTTTTCGGCTCGGCATGATCCAAAGCCAATTCTTCCACTACTCCTGCAGCAGCATTTTCGATAATCTCGAAAGTGTTTTTCGAAAGACTCAAAATCTTTTTGGCTGTATTCACTTTCACATGACCAAAAACCTTATTAGTGTATACCTTTTTCTTGATAATAAATGGATCGTAGCTTATTGGAATTGCAGAAACCGCAGAAACCAAACCCGCCTTTAAGCGAACTGCAACACGACCTGCCAATGCATTTCCGACATTGTCTTGAGAAAATACCACCAGGGTAGCATCCTCTTTTTCTGCAGCCTGACTAATTGCCGAAGCATACATCTCATTATCTAATGAGTCGAATCCATTATCATTTACAAATATTTTCTCTGGACCGTAAGTCTTTAATGTCTCTAATTCACTTGCATCCACTTTACCTAATGAAAGTGCAAACATTGGCACACCCATATCCTCGGCTATCTTTTTTCCATAGGACAATAATTCGAAGCTTACTTTCTTAAACTTTCCGTCCCAATTTTCTAAATATACTAAAACTGACATAATATTTTATTTTATGTTTATTTGCTGATTCATTGTTTGACAAAATCAATAGCAAACTTCAAATTAAATTACATTCGCTTCGTTTTTCAAAGCATTAACAAGCCCTTGAATATCCTCGGCATCAAACATTTTAACTGCTGATTTTGCTTCAGGAAGTTCAATTTCCACAACCTCTGTATACACCTCAACCTCAACGGCAGGCATTACAGTAAGTGGCTTGCGACGGGCCATCATAATTCCGCGCATGGCAGGAATACGAGGATCGATAGCAATTCCTTTTTGTACTGAAGCAACCACAGGTGTTTGTACGGAAAGCACTTCTTTTCCTCCATCAATCTCACGATCAATCTGTAATTTCCCATCCACAATATTTACTGCCGAAACAGCTCCAACTGATGGATAACCCAATATTTCGGAAAGCATTCCTCCAACTGAAATTCCATTATAATCAGCACTTTCAAAGCCTGTCATAATTAAATCATAGCTACCAGCTTTAATCACCTCAGCCAATTGTGTGGCAGTAAAAAAAGCATCCGTTGGGTCAGCATCAACACGAAAAGCATCATCAGCTCCCATGGCCAAGCCCTTACGAATTGTAGTTTCTGTTCCAACTAATCCTACGGTAGCAATAGTTATTTTATCTACACCAGCACCCGACTCTTTAAGCTCCAAAGCTCTAGTAATCGCCAACTCATCCCATGGATTAACAATCCATTGTACCCCTTCGGTCTCAAGTTGCGTTCCGCTAAATTTAACTTTTGTTGTCGTATCAGGTACATTCGATACGCATACTAAAATGTTCATATTAAATTTGTTTTATGGTTTCTAGTTAAGACAATTAATAACGATCTATTTCAATTGGTATCATTGAAACAAAACCATTTCATAAATTGCCTTTACTTATATTTCAAATCTCAAGTACTATATTGTAATTTTGAGAATGTAAAGATAGTAAAATTATGGTACGCATGCGTACTTTTATTTATTTTTTATAGTCCCTTTACCATTTCTCTGGAAATCACGATTTTTTGAATCTCCGAAGTCCCTTCATAAATCTGAGTTAATTTAGCTTCACGCATCAGGCGTTCCACATGATACTCTCTTACATAACCGTATCCTCCGTGTATTTGCACAGCTTCAGTAGTTACTTCCATAGCAATATCAGCTGCATAGCGTTTGGCCATTGCAGCTGCCTTATTGGCCCGCTTCTTTTGGTCGCGCAGCCATGCTGCTTTCAGACAAAGGTTATGTGCATTTTCCACTTTCACAGCCATATCAGCCAATTTGAAAGCCACCGATTGATGATTAAAAATTTCGGTACCGAATGCTTTACGCTCACGTGAATATTTTAAGGCCAAATCCATGGCTCCCCATGCAATACCTGTGGCCTGAGATGCAATTCCAATGCGTCCACCATTCAAAAGATTCATGGCAAACTTAAAACCAAATCCATCTTCTCCTATACGGTTTTCCTTGGGCACCTTCACATCCATAAACATTACCGAATGGGTATCTGAACTACGCATTCCCATTTTATCTTCATGAGGTCCAAGAGTAATTCCTGGAGAATCTTTTTCCACGATAAAAGCATTTATACCACGATGACCACGAGTTGGGTCAGTTTGCGCCATTACCAAATAAGTCGATGCCGAATTGGCATTAGTAATCCAGTTTTTAGTTCCATTCAATAGATAGTAATCGCCTTTATCTTCAGCAGTGGTTCTTTGCTTTGTAGCATCCGAACCAGCCTCAGGCTCCGACAGTAGGAAGGCACCAATAGCCGTTCCATCCGCTAACGGCCGAAGGTATTTTTCTCTTTGAAAATCGTTACCGTAAGTCTCTATACCATAATTCACCAATGAGTTATTTACTGACATTATCACGGCAACCGAAGCGTCAACCTTAGCAAGTTCTGTCAATGCCAAAACATAGGAAACTGTATCCATACCACTACCTCCCCATTTTGGATCGGTCATCATGCCAAGGAAACCCAATTCGCCCAAAGCCTTTACATGCTTCGTTGGGAAAATCGCCTTTTCATCACGCTCCATTACATCTTGAGTTAACTCTCTTCGTGCATAATCTCTCGCCGCCTGGCGAATCATTTCTTGTTCTTCTGTGAATTCAAAATTCATATCTTATATATTGTGTTTGTTGTTGTTTGCTTATTCTTTGTTTAGTGTTACTGGACCCATAGCAATGTCGAAGGGTATTTTGTATCTATTGTTCTTATCCGTTGTGCCCTAAGTATCGCTGAGCCTATTCATAAATTGGCTTTACGAATTCTCACTCGCCTCATATTCTTTTAATGTCAAGCCCTTTTTATTTTTCCACTCAGTCAATCCATTTGCATTTCTTCCCATTACTATTGTCGCAGCTGTAGATGGACTTGAAAACTCATAATCTTCAGGCAGAATCAGTTTACCTTCTTTCATAATCACAACTTCTGAATCAATTATTGTTTCTCTCATCCGTCTAAAATTATCACGCAACGAAGGTACTATCTCATTAGCTACTTCACTTCCCTTTAATACAACAAATCCACTTGAAGTGGGGATACCAATTGCATTTGCACCTCTTATTGATTTAATAAAAAATAGACCTTCACTTTTCTTTTTAGTGTTTATAGGTACTAGTTTCTCAAAGACTTTATGCCCTAACGTATTAGTTAACAATCTAACATTTTCAATAAACTCTTCCATTTCGGCTATCTCCGATTCTGAAATCGAAGATCTAGTAGGCTTTGTACTATTCTCAATATCATATCTATTAGTCTCTTGAGCCAATTCATATAATCTACTTTCTAAATATTTTACATGAGCTTTATTCAAGTTCTCATCTTTACTCATAAATAGAATAACTTCATTCCAAAACTCTTTTTGAGAAATATGTTGTTTCAGACGATCAATAATCGTTTCTGCCTCACCAATATATATTATTGGCTTCCCTTCATCTCCTCTACCAAATAATAGATAAATTCCTGTTTTCTTTAAATCTTGTCTATCATAAGACTCTTTGATTTGAATACGTGGTATTTTATACGCCTTTCCAGTCCAATTAGATAACTCACATGTCATTCTTCCATTTGGTTCTCCATCAATCAGAAAGAGCTTTATTGTTTTCCCGAATTTTTTCATCTATTATTATCTATATTTTACTCACTCTAATTAATCTCAACATATTTTAAATTTGCAATAATCCTAGGGGAAATTCATGAATTGTCCCTACCCAATGATTACTGGCAAATTTTCTTTTTTATTAATTCATATTCATCAATCATCTCCGCCACAATCTCCTTTACGGGTTTTACCTTATTAATAAGAGACGCAACCTGTCCAATTTCCAATTCACCTTCTTGCAAATCGCCATCAAACATTCCCATACGGGCACGTCCTTTGCCCAACGCTTCGCTTAACTCTTCTACAGTTGCTCCAGTATTTTGCATTTGAGAGATTCGGTCAGAGAATTCGTTATCTAACAGCCGTACCGATACCAATTGCTTTAATTGCAATTTAGTATCTCCCTCCTTAGCATCAATCACTCTTTGCTTAAACGCAGGATGAGCTGATGCCTCTTCACTGGCCACAAAGCGGCTTCCCACTTGCACACCATCGGCACCCAAAACCATTGCGGCCAACATTGCTGCTCCTGTTGCAATTCCACCGGCAGCAATCAGCGGAATCTTAATTTCTTTGGCTATCTGAGGAATCAAAACCATAGTGGTTGTTTCCTCACGCCCATTATGCCCTCCTGCTTCAAAGCCCTCGGCAACTATTGCATCTACTCCCGCCTCTTGCGATTTTAATGCAAATTTCAAATTGGCAGTTACGTGCACCACCTTCACCCCATTTTTTTTAAGGAAGGCAGTATATTTTTTAGGATTTCCAGCAGAGGTAAATACTACTGGCACTTTTTCTTCCACCACAATCTTCACTTGCTCCTCCGAATAGGGATAAAGCAAAGGAATATTCACCCCAAAGGGTTTATCCGTTGCGGCTTTACATTTTCGAATATGTTCACGTAAAATATCGGGCCTCATGGAGCCTGCTCCAATCAAACCCAATCCACCAGCATTGGAAACTGCTGAGGCTAATTCCCAGCCGCTGCACCAAATCATACCACCTTGAATGATGGGGTATTTGATTCCAAACAGTTGGGATATTTTATTATTAGTGAACATAGATTATTTATAAGCTGTTTCACAGAGTGCCACAAAGGAGACACAGAGTTTCACAAAGAAAAATAAGTTATCGGATGACTTAAAGACATCCGATAACTTTATATTAGATTAAATATTATCAATGATATTATTCAAAGTAGCACTAGGGCGCATTGCTTCAAAAGCCAATTCATCATTCGGCATATAATAACCACCGATATCAGTTGCTTTACCTTCGGCAGCAGCAATCTCCGCTAATATTTTAGCTTCATTGTCTTTCAATTGCTGTGCAACCTTAGTAAATACTGTTTTCATTTCGGCATCATCATTTTGCTCAGCCAAAGCCACAGCCCAATATTGCGCTAAGAACATATGAGTACCACGATTATCAATTTCGCCTGCCTTACGAGAAGGTGCGCGTTTGTTATCCAAATACTGAGCTACTGCCACATCTAATGTTTTAGAAAGCAACATCGCTCTTGGATTATCGTAGTTATTCGCCAAATGCTCTAAAGAAACCGTCAATGCAAGGAATTCTCCTAAAGAATCCCAACGAAGGTGGCCTTCTTTATTGAATTGCTGCACATGCTTAGGAGCAGATCCACCGGCACCTGTTTCAAACAATCCTCCACCATTCAATAAAGGAACAATAGAAAGCATTTTTGAACTTGATGCAAGCTCCAATATTGGGAATAAATCCGTCAAATAATCACGAAGAGCATTACCTGTAACCGAAATAGTATCCAAACCTTTGCTTACGCGTGGAAGAGTGAAAATCATTGCCTCAACAGGAGACATAATATGAATTTCCAATCCTTCGGTATCATGATCTTTAAGATAAGCTTCTACTTTGGTAATTAATTCTGCATCATGTGCACGATTTTTATCCAACCAGAATATAGCAGGACTACCCGTTGCACGAGCACGGTTTACAGCTAACTTCACCCAATCTTGAATTGGAATATCCTTAGCTTGGCATCCGCGATAAATATCACCCTCTTCAACTTGATGCTCAAGAAGTGTATTGCCATTGGCATCTACTACACGAATAGTTCCATCAGATGCAGGAAAGAAAGTTTTATCATGCGAGCCATACTCTTCTGCTTTCTGAGCCATCAAACCAACGTTTGAAACATTACCCATTGTTGATGGATCGAAGGCTCCATTTTCTTTACAATAATCGATTGCTACTTGGTAAAAAGTAGAATAACAACGATCTGGAATAATTGCTTTACAATCTTGCAATTGTCCATCAGCATTCCACATTTTTCCGCTATCGCGAATCACTACGGGCATAGAAGCATCAATAATAACATCGTTACTTGCATGTAGATTTGTGATTCCATTATCAGAATCAACCATAGCAATAGCAGGAGCAGTAGTATAAACTGCATCAATATCAGCCTCAATCTCTTTACGTTTAGCATCATCTAAACTAGCGATCTTCTTATATAAATCACCCAAGCCAAGATCCGAATTAACACCTAAATCATTAAATGTTGCTGCATGCTTTTCGAATACATCTTTGAAGAAAACCTCCACAAACTGACCAAAGATTACAGGATCTGACACCTTCATCATGGTAGCTTTTAAGTGTACTGAGAATAAAACGTCATTTTTCTTAGCGTCTGCAATTTGCTCTGCGATAAAGCCTCTTAAAGCTTTCAAGCTCATATAAGTTCCATCCAACACTTCGCCATCTAATAGTGGCATATTTTCTTTAAGAACAGTTACATTACCATTTGCATCTACAAACTCATAATTAACCGCAGTAGCTTTTTCAATCACTACTGATTTCTCATTTCCATAAAAATCGCCATTGGTCATATGAGCAACATGCGAATTAGAATCAGAAACCCAAGCACCTAGTTTTTTAGGATTCTTTTGAGCATATGCCTTCACAGAAGGAGCAACACGACGATCCGAATTACCTTCACGAAGGACAGGATTAACCGCACTACCTAAGCATTTCGCGTAACGCGCATTCAATTCCTTCTCCTCATCCGTTTTTGGCTCCTCAGGATAATCAGGCAATTTATATCCTTTTCCTTGAAGCTCAGCTATAGCCTCTTTAAGTTGAGGGATTGATGCACTGATATTAGGAAGCTTGATGATATTTGCTTCTGGTTTTTGAACTAATTCACCTAAATAGGCCAACTCATCATTCATGCGTTGATCTTCGGTAAGAAAGTCTGGGAATGTAGCGATAATACGTCCTGGAAGGGAAATATCACGTGTTTCAACTTCAACCCCTGCGGCCTTTGTAAAGGCATTTACGATTGGTAATAAAGAATAGGTAGCCAATGCTGGGGCTTCATCTATTTTTGTCCAAATGATTTTTTTATTCATATTGTTTGCTTTTGTTTATAGGTCAATATAAACCTCCAATAGTTTCGTTATCCTTGCTGTCAAACTCAGTCATTTACAAAGGTAAATTCCTAAATTTAACTCCTCGAACACCTCACTCTTGAAGCCCTATATCAACCTTCATTTTATTTTGGAAATTCTAAAAAAAACTATTTATTATTTCTACGAATTAAATTAAGTGCTGAACCTGCCTTAAACCAATCTATTTGATTTTGATTTAAAGTTTGATTAACAATAATCTCTTCCTTGCTTCCATCAGCGTGGTTCAACACTACCTGTAGAGGTTTGCCAGGGGCTAATGTTTTGATTCCAATTATGTCAATTCTGTCCCCTTCAAGAATCTTATCATAGTCAGCAGGATTGTCAAAGGTAAGCCCTAAAACACCTTGTTTCTTAAGATTTGTTTCGTGAATACGAGCGAAAGAGCGAACTAAAACAGCTTTAACACCAAGGTTACGAGGCTCCATTGCGGCATGCTCACGAGACGAACCTTCACCATAGTTTTCGTCACCGATAACGATAGATCCAGCACCATGCTCTTTATAATAACGTGCCGTATCAGGAACAGGGGCATATTCACCAGTTTCTTGATTCTTCAAACTATTAATATGCTCACCAAAATAGTTCACTGCACCAATCAACATATTATTGGAAATATTATCGAGGTGACCACGGTATTTCAACCATGGACCAGCCATTGAAATATGGTCAGTAGTACATTTACCTTTAGCTTTGATTAGAAGGTTTAATCCTAAATAATCTTCGCCATCCCAATCAGCAAAAGGAGAGAGTAGCTGCAAACGATCAGAAGTAGGAGAAACTATTACTTCGATTTTGCTTCCATCCTTAGCAGGAGCTTGATAACCTGCATCTTCAACTGCATAACCATTTTTTGGTAAAGCATCACCTGTAGGAATCTCTAAAGTAACCTCTTCGCCTTTATCATTAGTAAGAGTATCTGTTAAAGGATTAAAATCTAAACGACCAGCAATTGCAAGAGCTGTAACCATTTCTGGAGAAGCAACAAACGCATGAGTATTTGGATTACCATCAGCACGCTTAGTAAAGTTACGGTTGAAAGAGTGAAC
>JAGLCR010000020.1 GCA_023146135.1 Bacteroidales bacterium | reverse complement strand
CAAGGACCACAAGCATTAGTAAAAATTGTAGCACCTAAGTCCTCAAAAATCCCTAATAAGCCATCACGATCAGCAGTATATCTAACTTGCTCCGAACCTGGGTTAATTCCTAAATCAGCCTTAACCTTTAGCCCTTTATCAATTGCTTGTTGAGCGACAGAAGCAGCACGAGCTAAATCCTCATACGAAGAGTTGGTACAAGAACCAATGAGTCCCCATTCCACTTTCTGTGGCCAATCATTCTTTTTCATTTCATCAGTCATATCCTCAACAGAAGTAGCTCTATCTGGAGTAAAAGGACCGTTAAGATGTGGCACTAATTCGTCAAGATTAATCTCAATTACCTCATCATAATACTTTTCTGGATTATCATAAACCTCATCATCAGCACGAAGATGGTTTGCTACTTTATTAGCTTCAGCAACCACATCAGTTCTACCCGTTGACTCAAGATAAGCAGCCATTTTCTCATCATAGGCAAAAATAGAATTTGTAGCTCCAATTTCGGCACCCATATTACAAATAGTAGCTTTACCCGTTGCAGAAAGAGAAGTTGCACCTTCACCAAAATACTCAACGATAGCACCTGTACCACCTTTTACAGTAAGTATTCCAGCCACTTTCAAGATGATATCTTTTGCAGCAGTCCACTCATTCAATTTCCCTGTAAGCTTGATTCCAATCAGTTTAGGAAACTTCAATTCCCAAGCCATTCCGGCCATTACATCCACCGCATCAGCACCACCAACACCTACAGCAACCATTCCTAGTCCGCCAGCATTTACAGTATGCGAGTCAGTACCAATCATCAATCCACCAGGGAATGCATAATTCTCCAATACCACTTGGTGAATAATTCCTGCTCCTGGCTTCCAAAATCCGATACCATACTTATTTGAAACTGATTCTAGGAAACTATAAACTTCCTTATTTGTAATTGTAGCATCAGAAAGGTCATCTTTTGCTCCTTTATAAGCAATGATAAGGTGATCACAATGTACTGAAGAAGGTACAGCTACTTTAGCTTTCCCTGCATTCATAAACTGTAATAAAGCCATTTGTGCAGTCGCATCTTGCATGGCCACACGGTCCACCTTAAAGTTTACATAGGATTTTGCTCTTTCGAAAACAGTATTCTCTTGCTCATAAAGGTGTGAGTATAGAATTTTTTCTGCCAAGGTCATTGGATGACCTAATCTGTCTCTTGTTTTGTCGATGGTTTCGTCCATTTTTTTATAAACCGAACGAACCAAGTTCATATCTACTAACATAATTTGATTTTTGTTTGAAGGCTAAGTTGATTCAATTCATGAGTTGAATCAACGTCCTTATATTTATTAAAAAATGGCCTACCTATAAGGCAGGCCACTATAATTATCCTCTTTTATAAACGATTGCTGAGATAGTAACATCATCACCACCCATATTGATAGTCATACCATAAGGGCGATCTTTTGGAATATTAACCTGATAATCACCAGCTCTTCCAGTTAATTGTTGCCATATAGTAACTGCCTGATGCACTCCAGTACCTCCTGTTGGGTGTCCCCAACCGATTAATCCACCTGATGTATTAATTGGCATTACACCATCACGAGCCGTGTTTCCTTCATAAACATAGTCACAACCTTCACCTGGCTTAGCAAGACCTAATGCCTCCACTGAAAGTATTCCTGCAATTGAGAAACAATCATGAATCTCAGCAGTAGCCAAGTCATGTACTGAAATTCCAGCATCTTCCAAAGCTTTATTTGCAGCATATTTTATGGCTTCCAATTCAGTTAAATCTGTTGGATCCTTAGTGATGTCGCGTACCGACTGTACAAAGCTAACAACTTCAACAGCATCAGATTTATCTACACCCATTTTCTTTAATCCTTCCTCAGAGCAAATTGCTATTCCCGAAGCACCATCCGATACTTTTGAGCAATCTAAGAAATTCAAATTATCTACAAAAACACGACCATTTGGCTCCATTGCCATACATGTTTCGTAAGGATTAGGCAAAGTATTATGATACTCTTGAGCTGTTGGATCAAGACGCGCATTAGTAATGGCATTGTGATACCACATCGACATTCCTTTACGTGCTTTTTCACGGCCATATTTTTCAAAATAAGCTCCTGCTCTTTCACTAAACTGACCTGGGAAGAAATACGCATGACCCGCTTTACGCTTTTGGTACCAACCAGCACCAGCTAAAATATCGGCACCATAAATGGCTTTCACTGTATTCTGCACTTCCATTCCTAAAGAAAGCGTCACGTCTGAACCTGATAAAATATTACGGATACCCGTCTGAAGTGCCAATCCACCGGAGCCACAAGCTCCTTCAACAGAAGTACCATATTTCATTGATAAACCTTCATCAACCATAGGTAGAAAACCAGGCAGGTTTGCTTGATTATTAAAGCGTGCAGCCATAAAGTTTCCGATTACTCCATCGTCAACATTTTTAGCTCCACCAATCTGCTTCAACACACCTTGGCCTGCTTCTTTCAAATAATGCTCAATCCCTGGACGAGCTTTCTTGGGATTAAATTCTTTACGTCCTGTTCCTAATGAGATGGTATTATAACCACCATACATATATACTTTTTTATGTGGAATCATATCTAAATTCTTTTTTGTGGTTATTATTTCAAATAATTATTGATTGGGCCATATGCATGGAAAAATCCGGTAAGCATTACAGTATTCACATCAGCATCGTTGGCAGCCACTTTGCTATCAACTAATAAACGGCCAATCTCATTTGAACGCTTATTATACACCTTTGCTATTTCAACACCTTTGCCACTCATTCCATTCATCTCAGTAAATATAGCCTCCAAACTTGCGTCTTTCTTTTTGCTAAAATTCACTGCTTTCCACGGCTTCATTGAAGTAGGCATAGCTCCAAGCTTAGCATCAACATCGGCAGAGAAACCTGCTATATCAACATATTTCTTAGTATTCACATCCCAGATTGCTACTGGACGACCTTTTTCATATTTTAAGAAACCATCTTTTTGTGCTCCTGAAGAATATTGTCCACCTGTGATTCCTTGCGAAATCATTTTATCAAGCAGTGTGGAATGTAAGTCTTCATTATCCAAGTTTGGATTCATCACACTCATAATGTATGAGCATACCTCAACACCCACATAATCGATCAATTGGAAAATTCCCATTGGGCGAACCAGAAAATCCTGAGTTACTTTATTAATAGCATATACACTATTTACATAACCACCGAAGTCATCAACCATACTTTCAGCCTCCAACATTCCATGTAGTGCATCACGCATAAAGTGACCATTACCAATAAAGCCCGCAATATCATTTGATGCAACAATGATTTTACGTAATTTCTTAGCATAAGCTAAAGCAAAATCATTTACCTCGTCCTTGGTGTTCTTGGCACGAATCAACTCAACTAAGCGTTGAACTGCTGGAGGGTTATAGAAATGAAATCCAACTACATTACCATTCAATTCTGCTTTCTCATCCAATTCAGTAATTGGAATAGAAGAAGTATTGGTAAAGAACCAAGGTTCTACATTGGAGTTCTCATTAATCTGCTTAAATATTTTCACCTTCAAAGCAGGGTCTTCCTTAATAGCCTCAAAAATGATATTAGAATTATAAGCCACTTCCATTCCATTTACTGGACGAACAATATTCATCACATCGAAAATATACTCATCTATGATATGGTAGTTTTCGATTAAATCGGCACGATCGGCATACATAGCTCGAAGAGCAACGGTTTTCTTTTCAGCAAGCTTACGAACCTGCGTTCTTAAATAGCCCATCAAACCATGCAAAGCTTCATCCGAAACATCCACAGCATTAAGTACAAAAGTCTTGTCTTTATTCTCTGGCTGAAGGCTTAGGTCAGCCATTTCAACAGCAGTAAGCAGTAAAATTCCACTACCCATTTTTCCGGCAGCTCCTAATACTGTTACATTTTGTAATCTTTCTTCGTATTTCATGTGTTTTGTATTTTGGTTTTATTATTATCTTTTTGTAAGGATTCATGAATCGTCTTTACATTTTTACAAAGACGATACGTATCGACCAAGGTTCGTTTTTACCAGTTAGGCTTACGTTTTTCGAGGAAGGCGGTCATCCCCTCTTTCCCTTCGCTGCCATCACCGAATAGTGTTCCAAAATGCTTGGCTTCCATATCAGCGCCTTCGGCAAAACTTGCATTCAAGCCCATTCGGGTAACTTCTTTCACCTTGCGTACTGCTTGAGGTCCTTTGAATGCAATATTTCTAGCAATCTTCATCACCTCTTCCATCAACATTTCTGGCTCAAATACTTTTTGCACCAACTTCAAACGAAGCGCATCCTCAGCACCAATCATATCCGCAGTCATAAGCAAATACATTGCATCCGCTTTACCTATTAGGCGAGCCATACGCTGGGTTCCAGCATACCCTGGAATTAATCCAAGATTAACTTCTGGCTGACCAAACTTTGCTTTGGAACTAGCAATACGGAAATCACAGCTCATCGCTAATTCGCAACCACCACCTAATGCAAAGCCATTAACTGCCGCTATTACTGGAAAAGGCATAGCTTCCACACGATCAAAGGTCTTTTGGCCATATTTTGAAAACGCTTCACCTTCGGCCTGGTTTTTACCTACCATTTCAGCGATATCAGCACCTGCAACGAAAGCTTTTCCGTCGCCAGTAAGTACCATTACTTTAATTTCTTGATTGGATTGCAACTCATTAAGCAAAGAGTTCATTTCGTCAAAGAATGCGGTATTCAAGGCATTCATTGCTTTTGGGCGACTGATGGTTACCAGTGCAATGCCCTCATTAATTTCTGTTTTAAGAATATTATATTCCATTTTCTGTGGT
Source organism: Bacteroidales bacterium (assembly GCA_023146135.1). Taxonomy (GTDB): domain Bacteria; phylum Bacteroidota; class Bacteroidia; order Bacteroidales; family UBA1556; genus UBA6267. Next base: position 6,781 of record JAGLCR010000020.1, on the reverse strand, counting down.
TTTATAGAATTTTTCAATAAACATTAGCAAAGGGGGAAAGGCTATGACAAATACTCTTTTGAATGATTTCAAATTAACTTTATGTTAACAAATCTTAAATTGATTTTACAAATCATATTCATGAAGAAATAAGCCTAAATCCTTAGCTTTTTAACTCCCAATAACAAGTCGAAAATAACCTAATCAACTGCGTTTCAGTAACATTAGCCATATCACCTCTTTGGGACTCCAAATGTAGTAAAAATATCGTGAAAAAGGCTGAGTTTACGGCCATTGAAACGTGATATACCTCAGTTTTTAAAGTGATGGAATTAGCGGAAAAAGGAGCCTTCTTTTTAGCCCATTTTATTTTGAAAACCAGGAGAACCTCATCCCTGCAAAAATTCGAAAATTTCCCGATCTAAAAGAAAAATCATAGAGATTATTATCAACATTACTGGCCTCCAAATAGGAATCACTAACAGCAGAAAAGCCCGCATACCATTTTGGCTTATTATATCCAATTGCAATACGTGGTTGTATATGAATTATAGGGTTCCAAGAGGAATAAGCGGTATTATCCTCCAACACATTAGACACTTTACCCACTTCAAGTGCCATGGAAAATGAGACTGATGCAAAGAAGTGTTTAGCTACAATAAAATTATAAGCATAGGCTGCCTTAGGTCCAAAATAAATTGCCCTATGACTAACAACTGGCGGCAAGCTATCGAAGTCAGTGCCCTTAGGAAAAACGGATGAATCACCAGCTACTGCTTTAGCAAATACAGATGCTCCAAGAATAAAGGAGCCTGCCCCCTTTTTCTGTACAGCAGTTTGCATAAATGCCGCTTTATAGGAAAAGTTTTTATGATTAAACACATACATCCCAGACAGGCCAAGCGAAACGCTTGCAATATCAGGACGAATATATGGAGCATCACCATCTTTCCATCCAGAGAAAACTTCTGATGGATTCTCAACATAATGCCCTCGATAATTCTGCAAATAAAAATCAAATACTGCCTTATTAGTGTATATATTAGTTTGCCAATCTAGGCGTTTTGTTTTACCATAAAGATCATCGTCATTATTAACAAAACCCAAATTAAATGCAATACCTATACCCAACCATTTATAATTGAAGCCAAAACCCATATTGAGCTGTTTATTAGGCGAGTAATTTATGGCTTCGCCTGATTCAATATCAAGAATACTAAAACTACTATACTTTTGTTTAGCATATAAAAACAAGCCTAGCATATTACTATAATCATCAAAGTATATAGACTGAGTTTTAGGCCAAACGGTATCCTTGGGTAATGTGTTTTTTGATTTTATTGGCTCTAAAGTAAGCATTGAATCTACTACAATTGAGCTTGCATTTACATTTATCAATACCAATAAAACAAGACTAGGTACAAGAAAATATCTAAGCATTTTATATAGATTAAACATAGTCAATATTATTTATCAAGTTGCTTGCGTGAAAGCCAATTAAAACGACGTCCAAAGAACAATCGAACATTTGCTGACCTTATTTTAAAATCAAAGCGGCTATCACTTGGTTGAAATAATTGTATAAAATAATCTCCAGAAACCGAACCCCCAAGATACCATTTTTGTTTGTTAATACCAACAACAGCACGAGGTTGAAAACGTATTATCGGCATTCTGTTATTATACCTATCGTTATGATTGATAACCGTAACGGCTTTTCCGAACTCAATAGAAGAAGCAAGAGTAAGGGCCATAAAATAGTGTTTTTTAATGATGAAATTATAAGCATAAGCGGTTGTAAAGCCTAGATATAATGATGAATGCGTTGTAACTTCTGGCAATCCAGCAGAAGCAGGAAATATGGAAGAGTCACCTACTAAGCCTTGCAATGAAATTTGTGAACCAAACATAAACGAACCTGCTGATTTTTTCTGAATAGCCGTTTGCGTAAAGGCTGCTCTATAAGAAAATTTCTTGTAGTTTAGTACATAAACAGCCCCCATACCCATAAACAGTGTTCGAATATCAGGTCGTACATAGGTTTCGTTAGTCGACAAAGAACTTAAAGAATAATCGCCAGGATTTTTAAGAGTAAAGTTTTGATAATATCTAAATCCAAAGTCAAATACAACCTTCTTTAATATAATATTTACATATATATCAATACGTTTGGTCGGCTCCTTTTCATCATCCTTACTTAGGAATCCAAAATTCAATGACAAACCATTACCAATAAGTTTATACGTAAAGCCTGGCCCTATAAACAATTGATTTTTCGGTGAGTAATCCAAGGTCTTACCACTTTCCTTGTCTTTAATAAGTAAACGAGTTGTTTTATATTTGCCATGCAAAAACAAACCTAGTTGATTACTATAATTATCATAATAATCATTTGATGATTTAGGCCAAATAGTATCTCTAGGAAAGGCTCGATATCGCATCATTTTTGTTGCATCAATTGGCACGGGAGTTTGCGCAAGCATAGAGTAACTTATCAAAAGAAAGAAGAGGAATAGCCAATTTTTCATGCGCTGCAAAAATACACCAATCATTCAGATAAGCAAATTTTCAAAAACAAAGAAAAAGAATAGCTAGATTAAAAAGCAAAAAGGACTAAAATCGTTTTGATTTTAATCCTTTTTCATCTTTTAGTTTACCTTAGTAAGCTAACTGATGGCAAGCTATGCTTTAGCTTTTCTTCGACATTTTTTTGCCCATAGAACTTTGGTCTCTCAACCTTTTTCTGTCGAGTCATTACTCGTATCATCAAGACCGTGATGCTGGTCTCTCCTCGAGCTTTCGCTATTCAGTTTTGGTGGTTCACCGTAGTTTCCCACTGAGTGAATCTATATCCACGCTCTTCCAAGTGTTTTTATAAATTCCGACCTCCTATCCTTTGAAGCCCTTGCAGCCTCTTGGTGACTTTTCATCTTTTGCATTGTCTCTCGACTCTACAAACTGTTAAGACATTTGGTTAGTTTATACCCGAAACTCGATATTATCGTTGTTCGTTTTTAAACTCTAACACAACTTATCATTTTCTTTCGTCATAGCTTTGTTGCATTACTCTTCCTAGCGAGCTTTATCCCTCACTTGCTACAGCGAATATACGACATCAACAAAGTTTTGTCAAGGAATATAACATCCTTTATATTAACAATCTATTAACACCTGTTATTAACATTTGTTCATAACGATGGTTTTTAAGAAAATACTTAACAAAAAAAAAGCCCTAACTGCTTTTGCAATTAAGGCTTGTACTCGGAGCGGGACTTGAACCCGCACGGGCGCAATGCCCATTGGATTTTAAGTCCAACGTGTCTACCAATTCCACCATCCGAGCATCATCCCTTGGTAAGGTTTGATATTAAAAAAGCGGATAAACCGCTTCTTTAAGTGGAGCGAAAAACGGGACTCGAACCCGCGACCCCGACCTTGGCAAGGTCGTGCTCTACCAACTGAGCTATTTTCGCATTTTATTTCAAAGATCATTCTCTCTTTCGAGGCTGCAAATATACTATTTTTTTATAATTGCAAAAGAATAAAATAAAAATATATTTTTCCCGGAAACTTGGACTGGCAAAATGCTATTTCTTCAACAAAGATTTAATCTCATTCAACTTCATCAAGGCCTCCACAGGAGTAAGAGTATTTATATCAATATTAAGAATATCCTCTTTAATTTGCTCCAAAAGAGGATCATCCAACTGTATAAAACTCAGCTGATACTGATCATCCTCACGTTTCTTTTTGGCGATAGTTTTTACATTGGCAGCTAACTCTGAGCTACTATGCGACTTTTCCAATTGAGCCAACATTTCTTCGGAACGCTTCAATACTTTTTTTGGCATTCCTGCCATTCGTGCCACATGAATTCCAAAGCTATGCTCGGAACCTCCTTCCACCATTTTGCGCAAAAAGATGATTTTATTTCCAATTTCCTTAACATCAATATGGAAGTTTTTCACTCTTTTAAAAGACCCTGCCATTTCATTAAGCTCATGATAATGGGTTGCAAAAAGTATCTTTGCTCGGTAGGCAGGATGCTCATGCAGAAACTCTGAAATTGCCCAAGCAATGGAAATACCATCATAAGTGCTCGTTCCCCTTCCTATTTCATCCAAAAGAATCAGACTTCTGTTGGAAACATTATTCAATATACTAGCGGTTTCATTCATCTCCACCATAAAAGTGGACTCGCCCGATGAAATATTATCAGAAGCTCCAACCCTGGTGAAAATCTTGTCTACTAATCCAATATCAGCCGACTGGGCTGGAACAAAGCTCCCTATCTGAGCCAATAAAACAATTAATGCTGTTTGTCGCAATAATGCAGATTTACCCGACATATTGGGTCCTGTTAGAATAATTATTTGCTGAGTATCATTATCCAAGAAAACATTATTAGACACATATTCCTGATCCAAAGGGAGGTTTTTCTCAATCACTGGATGACGCCCTTCCTGTATATCAATACTGAAACCCTCGTTGATTACTGGTCGAGTATAACTATTCTCTCGCGCAGTGTTAGAAAATGAAACTAGTACATCGAGCTTCCCAATAAAGGCAGCATTACGTTGAATGGGTTGAATATAATCGGCCATAGCTACTACCAACTCATTATAAAGCCGTGTTTCAAGACTTAGGATCTTCTCTTGCGCTCCCAGAATCTTTGATTCCAAAATCTTTAGCTCCTCTGTAATATAACGCTCATAATTAGTCAGTGTTTGTTTACGAATCCAGTCCTCGGGTACTTTGTCAGTATGTAGCTTAGTAACTTCTAAGTAATACCCAAACACATTGTTAAAACCAATCTTCAAGGTATTGATTCCTGTATTTTTCACCTCTCGCTCCTTAATATCATTAAGAATTTCTTTGCTCGAAGTGGTAATATGACGTAGATCGTCCAGCTCTGCTGAAACACCATCGGCAATTACAGAACCTTTATTTAACATCACCGCAGGATCTTCCTTCAAGGTTTTTTCAATACGTTGTGCCAGCGTTGAGCAAGGATCGAAATTCTCGGAAATGCGTTTAAGAGCTTTCATCTTCGACGACTTACAAGCTTGAGCTATGCTGGGAATAGCATTAAGTGAACGCATTACCTGCAATGCTTCTCTAGGATTTATTTTTCCAATGGAGACTTTTGAAATCAAACGCTCCAAATCCCCTATACTTTTTATTTGTTGATGTAGATTATCCGCCACATCTATTTCCTTTTGAAAGTAAGACACAATATCCAAACGTTCGTCAATCAAGGATTTTTCTTTCAATGGAAGTACCATCCAACGGCGAAGCAAACGTGCTCCCATAGGACTTTTGGTCTGATCTATTACATCAATCAGTGTAGCGGCATCTGGATTAGGCGAGCGCAATATCTCCAAGTTTCGAATTGTAAACTGATCAAGCCAAACATAGTTATCCTCCTCAATACGATTGAGCTTACTGATATGCTTCACCTTATCATGCTGTGTTTCGGCTAAATAATGCAGGGCTGCTCCTGCGGCAATAATGGAATCGTTTAAATGTTCCACACCAAAACCTTTTAAGCTGGAGGTATTGAAATGACGCTTTAATAAATCGTAGGCAAAATCGTAAGTAAACACCCAATCTTCGAAAGTGGTTAAATAATGCTTCTCTCCAAAATATTCACGAAATTTAGTGCGCAAATCACGACGAATAATTACCTCTGAGGGGGCAAAGCTTTGAATCAGCTTATCCAAATAATCGAGACTACCTTGTGCCACATAGAACTCACCTGTGGATACATCCAAAAATGAAACCCCTCCGTTTTTTCCATCTAAGTGTACACTGGCAAGGAAATTATTCTCGTTATGATCAAGCACTTTATCATTATAAGCTATTCCTGGAGTAACCAATTCAGTAACCCCACGCTTTACGATTTTCTTGGTTAGCTTGGGGTCTTCAAGCTGATCGCAAACAGCTACTTTTTGTCCGGCACGAACCAGCTTTGGCAAATAAGTCTCTAGCGAATGATAAGGAAAACCAGCCAACTCCACATGCATGGCTTTACCATTGGCACGCTTAGTAAGTACAATCCCTAAAATCTTAGAAGCTTTAATGGCATCTTCACCAAAGGTTTCGTAGAAATCGCCCACGCGAAAAAGCAATAAAGCCGATGGGTATTTGGCCTTTATCTGATTGTATTGCTTCATTAGTGGGGTTTCGGCCACTTTCTTTTTCTCTTTTGCCATTATATTTTATTCTATGTGGTCTTAGGAGCCCGAATTTCTTCGTTACTCAGATTTCCAAAGACCTAATTTACAAAAGCAAACTCTGCATTTGGAAAATCTTAAAGTCTCGAACTTCGTGCTCCTAAGACCACTTCATTTCACATTATGAATTCATGTTTTGTCACGAATTTTGTACCAAAATTACGCGCCAAAACAGATGGTACATTGTTCTTTTAACCACGGGCGTTGCCCATGGTTAAATTGATTTGACCCTTTCAGGGTCTAATAGCCCTAGACATGATAATTTTACTCCTTTAGTCTATTCTTTCAAGATTCCAAAAGTAAAAATAATGCTTATTGGTGTGGGAATAGGTTTTCCTCTTTTTTTAACAATGGCTTCCCTTCGGTAAACTCAGGGTAAACTGTTCAGCCACCGAACTACGACAAGCTCAGCCACCAAAAAAATACCCAAGCAACACAAAAGCAAGCCCTAAACTTAGGGCAAACGCATCTAAACTTAAACTGGTGGTTCATTATTGGGTGTATAATTGATTAGATCAAGACTTTAATGCTTCGCATTAAATTTTTATTGACGCTGATTATACTGA
>JAGLCR010000002.1 GCA_023146135.1 Bacteroidales bacterium | reverse complement strand
GGAATAAATTGTTTTGGAATATCCATATTCATTCTTTTTCCCATGCCTCCGGCAATAATAAGCACATATTTTTCCATAAAATAATCCTTCCTATAAAAACTAATAATAATTCACACCACCTATTCACCTTAGAAGTGAATGCTTTGTTTGTCAATCCTTTTCAGGGTATTTATATTGACTACCACATCAATAAAACTCAATATATAAAGCAAAACAGTGCTTGCATATACTGAATAAGTACCAAAGGTAAATAAAAAACCCGAAATACAAAGTAAATCGGGCTTCAAAAAAAATCTTCGTTAATGATTAAATAATGAGCATAGCATCACCATAAGTTAAAAAGCTATACTTACGTTTTACTGCTTCCTTATAAGCCTTCATCAGTAAATCATATCCAGCAAAGGATGCAACAAGCATCATCATTGGGGTTTTTGGTGCATGAAAATTAGTAATCAATGCATCAGCAATACTAAATTCATAAGGAGGAAAAATAAACTTATTGGTCCATCCCTCGTAGGGTTTCAGATGTTTAGAAATACTTACTGAGGACTCCATGGCTTTCATGGAAGTAGTACCAACTGCAACAATTTTGCGCTTATTATTGATTGCCTTATTTACAACACCAGATGATCTCTCAGTAATATACATTTCCTCAGAGTCCATCTTATGTTTTGACAAATCTTCCACTTCAATATTACGGAAATTTCCAACTCCCGCATGAAGGGTTACCTCTGTAAATTCAATTCCTTTAATTTCTAATCGTTTTATCAATTCACGGCTAAAGTGCATGCCCGCAGTTGGAGCAGCAACAGCACCTTCACGAGCGGCAAAGATTGTTTGATAACGATCTTTATCTATCTCTTCTGGTTCACGGTTCAAATCTGGTGGAATTGGCGTCTCACCCAAACTTTCAATTGTTTTCTTGAAATCTTCGTATTCGCCATCGAATAAAAATCGAAGTGTACGACCTCGCGAAGTAGTATTATCAATTACCTCAGCAACCAATTCATCATTTTCACCAAAATACAGCTTATTTCCTATGCGAATCTTACGAGCGGGGTTTACCAATACATCCCAAAGGCGAGTTTCACGGTTCAATTCACGAAGTAAAAACACTTCAATCTTAGCACCCGTTTTTTCCTTAGTTCCATAAAGACGTGCCGGAAATACTTTTGTATTATTGATTACAAAAACATCTTGATCATCGAAAAAATTAAGTACATCCTTAAAATAGAAGTCTTTTATGCTCCCATCTTCACGATTTATCACCATCAAACGCGACTCATCGCGATTTTCTCTTGGCATTTTTGCAATTAATTCTTCTGGTAATTTATAATTAAACTTGGAAAGTTTCATATTTATTATCGCTTTAATTACTTTCAATCACTAAATAATATCCTTTTAACTAGCTTATTACGATACAATTGAGATATATACCTCAACGATTATCATTTTATTTTTGCCCATCAAAAAGCGGCTGCAAATATACTACAATTAAATGCTTTTGTAAAGCCTTTTCTTTTATATAACAGCCCATTAAAGATTATTAACGCAAATAAGGATAAAAGGTTACCAAAATAATGGCGAAAGAGAGAATAAAAAACTAATCTTTTTTTACTATTTCTTGTTGCATAATTAATTCTTTCACTTGCGAAACTTTAAGTGCATCGTCAACAGAATAATCACCAATCATAGTTCGACGAAGTAGCGAAAGGTAGGCTCCACTATTTAACTTACTACCCATATCGCGTGCAATGGAACGTATATAAGTTCCTTTACTGCATTTTATTTCAAATTCCACCTCAGGAAAATCAATATTGGTAATTTTAAAATGATGAATATATACTTTCCTACTCTTCATTTTCACCTCTTCATTTTTTCGAGCATATTCGTAGGCTCTTTTACCATCAATCTTTATAGCTGAAAATACAGGCGGCGTTTGTTCATGATCTCCCTCAAACTCCTTTGCGCAAAGCAGCACATCTTTTTCTGTAATATGATCGATTGGAAATTTTTGATCTACTTCAGTTTCCAAGTCAGACGAAGGAGTGGTAGCACCAAGGAATATTTTTCCCGTATAAACTTTTTCCTGAGCTTGCAAGCTATCAATCTTTTTTGTGGCCTTACCGGTACAAATCAGTAGTAAGCCTGTAGCAAGAGGATCTAAGGTGCCGGCATGCCCCACTTTGAAGCGGCGCAAATTATGTGCTTTTTGTAATGTTCCACGAATGGATTTCACGGCGTCGAAAGATGTCCACGAAACCTCCTTATCTACTAATAGTATTTCACCAGCTACAAAATCAAAGTTCATTAGAAAAACATTTTATAAGAAATAGCGATTAAGCCAACGGCAATACAGTAAAAGGCAAACCATGATAATTTACTCTTTTTTACAATTTTAATCATCCAGGTACAAGCAAGAAGACCTGTTACGAAAGCGGCAATAAATCCAACACTCAAAGGCACCGTATGTGCTGCATCAAAATGTATATCACCACTAAGTATATCTTTAGCAACCTTTGCAAGAATCAATGGTACAACCATCAAAAATGAAAATCGAGCAGAGCGCTCACGATCAATTCCCAATAGTACCGACGTGGAAATAGTAGCGCCTGAGCGAGATATACCAGGCAAAATAGCTATCATTTGTGAAACCCCAATAATAAGAGCATCCCAAAAGCCCACTTTCTTTTCGGTTACTTTAGCTTTATCAGCCAAAAATAACAAACCTCCTGTTAAAAGTAGCATGAAGCCTACAAATAGGATTCTACCGCCAAAGAAGGCCTCAATTTCATCATTAAAAGCAACGCCAACAATAGCCGCAGGCACCATTGATATAACTATCTTCAAACTAAATTTTGTTTGCTCATTCCACTTAAATTGAAATAAACCATTTAGTATTTCCATTATTTCTTTACGAAAAACTACTATTGTACTTAGTGCAGTAGCTCCATGTAGAATAACAGTCATCATCATACTTTCCTCTGGAACAGAGGTGTCACCTAAAATTGCCTTTGCAATTTCGAGGTGTCCACTACTACTTACAGGTAAAAACTCGGTTAGTCCTTGAATAATACCGAGGATAAGGGCTTCAATCCAACTCATTAATCATTATCCTTTTTGCGATACATAATCGCATAAATCTCTAATACAAAACCCGATAACATAAACAATGGAGCAACAACTAATCGTTGATTATTAAAAATCTCTGGATTAAACACTTTTGGATCAGAAGACCCACCACCTGCTAAAAGTGCAAAGCCTATGATTAGCAATAAAATGCCAATACCCATAAATATATAATTCCTTTTGCAAAAAGCAAATTGCACTTCTTCATTTGAATTTGAAACTGCCATAATGTAATTTTTTTATGATAAATAAATATTATCTAATGTCATTCTTAAATACTTGCGAACGGCCAAGGAGCTAGACCACCATGAGATTAAAACACCAACCAATATAATGCTACCAAATAGCACCAAATACATATCAATAAAGTGTAGATTAACCATCTCAGGGAAATAGGCGTTTATCTTATATAGAATAGCGATAAGTATTCCTATTGTTAAAATAGAGCTTATAATTCCTTGAATAATCCCTTGCCATACAAAGGGTTTACGAATAAATCCTTGAGTGGCTCCGATGAGCTGCATTGCCCGAATAATAAATCGACTTGAGTAAACTGATAGTCGAATAGTATTGTTAATTAAAACAATGGATATTAGAAGCAGCAGCACCACAACGGCTAGAAAAACCATCGTAATTCTACCAATATTATTATTGATAGTTTCCACATAGCTTTTATGGTATTTCACTTCCTCTACCCCTCGGTGCGTTTCGATCATCGTAGCAAGTTGAGCCAAGCTATCCACATTGGCATATTCTTCGTGCAAAAACACCTCAATACTTGCGTGTAATGGGTTCTCGCCATCTAAGAACTTAATAAAATCTTCTCCTAATTCTTTGGAATAAACCTCTGCGGCTTCCTCCGAAGAAATAAGTTTTGTGGATTTAACATCATGCTTTGCATCAAGATACTTCTTTAGCCGAAGCATATCAGCTTCTTTTACATCGTTTTTCATGAAAACGGTAAGCTGAATATTTTCGCGCACATGCTTGCTAATAAGCTTGGCCTGAAGCACAACCAAGCCCAATGAACCCAAAACGAATAAAACCAAGGTGATACTAATAACCGAAGTAATATAAGAAGCCTTGAGCCTTTTCTTTGCGTATTTATCTTCCTTTTTTGCCATTTCTATTGATGTGATTTCAGCCGCTAAAGTAGTAAAAAAACTCTGCGTATTGTGAGTGTATTTACTATGCTATAATCAAGTTATTATAAGCCGTATAGTATTATTAAAGTAGATAACGCAATTTAGCTTCAATATATTTTCCAAATTGATAAACAAATGAAAATATTTTCTTAATTTAGCAATTAAATATAAATGATATTAGTGGAGCCAAAATAAAAAACGTAAACATAAAAAGTATAAAATCAACCAATGATCTAATAGATTATATATCAGTATCTAGAGCGACTATACAACGAGATATAGTATTACTTAAATCACATCATTTAATCGAACTTATTGGAGCAGACAAAGTGAGAAGGTATGTGTTAAATGATGCACTAAAGAACAAATTAAACAAACTGAGAATTGATAAATGATGCGCGAAAACATTTTTTTGATGCACCAAAATAAAGATAACTTGTTAAGATGTTATAGCATCACAAAAAAATAATTATGAAAAAAATTACTTTAATTTCGTTATTACTATTTGTCAATTTAGGGTTCTTGTTTGGACAAGAAACAAGTGGTAAATATAATGAAGTAGCTAAAATGAATGATTGGGGATTTGAAATAACACCCTATGCACTTATAGCGTCACAATCAACCGATGTTGGAGGAGAAAAACTTCGTCAATCTTTTAGTGATTTATCTTCGTTAACCAATGCCGGTTTTCAGATCATTGCTGCGGCCCGTTATAAAAGGTCTATTCTTAGTTTTGACGGCACCTTTGCTACATTAGGAAGTGATTTTTCTAGTAGCGGTAATTTAGTGTCTACAACTGCCTATTTAACTATAAAACAAAGAATTTTAGACCTGAAATTATCATATATCGTTTTTGACAATTTTGAAATTAAGAATAAGAATGTAATTAAAGGATGGGCTTTAGAAGTTGGCGTAGGGGCAAAATATTGGAGTAATGATATAAAGATTGATTACGTGTTTACTATTGAAAACCCTTTGCCTGGTCAAAACGATAAAGTAATTGAAGGAAGTGAAGCCATACCTCAAAAATGGTGGGATTTAATGGTTGGAGCAAAAACGACATTTGTTGTGACCGAAAAATTTAAGATTGTAGTCATGGGTAATATCGGTGGTTTTGGAATAGGGAACTCTTCTAAATTTGCGTATGATTTTACGTACTTCAATAATTTAAGAGTGTTAGATTGGCTATCAGTTGATGTTGGTTTTAGAAACTTTTATTACAAACGTATTGATGATGAAGGTAAAGCTAACGAATTAACAACTAAGGTTAATGTGTTAGGTCCAGCTTTAGGAGTAACATTTTTATTATAAATTAAACCGCTTGAAATATTTTGATGAGAGTTCATAGCCTAGATGTTGAAACTTTTAACAAAAAAAATGCCTTGAGCTTTTTCTTTGCATATTTATCTTCCTTTTTTGCCATTTCTATTGATGTGATTTCAGCCGCTATAGTAGTAAAAAAACTCTGTGTATTGTGAGTGTATTTACTATGCTATAATCAAGTTATTATAAGCCGTATAGTATTATTAGAGTAGATAAGGCAATTTAGCTTCAATATATTTTCCAAATTGATAAACAAATGAAAATATTTTCTTATATTTAGCAATTAAGTATAAATGATATTAGTGGAGCCAAAACCTCCTGTTATTTTATTTGAATATATAACAATTTGTTAAATTTTTAATAAACTGATATTCAATTATAAAAATGATATAAACGACAGTAAACGGGAGTTGTTTATATACTAATGTTGGGCTTCATTAAAAAAATAACACAATGAACATTGAGAAAATCAAAAATTACAATCAAAAACTACTTGCTGTTTTAGGGAGTATTGTTGTATTATTTGTAATTGTTGGACTAATTTTAATTACATTTTTTGCAATAACTGAAATTAGCAGAAGTTTAAGGTATAATAATCAGAACGATGGAATTTTGTCGGATGAAAAAATTGAAGAATTACAACAAGAGAATAAAAGACAACAATTGATTTCTTATGAAATTCCGAGACTTGTCGACACTTTGAATTTAGTTTATATAATTCCAGTTTCTCATAAGGCATTGAATGGGGCAGAATTCATAAATGAAGAAGTAATGGGTTTATTGGATATGAGTAGTGATTTAGACTATGAAATAGACAAAAGATATTCAAGACAATATTATGGCGACTTTAATAACCTTTTGATTTATGACTATAAAAATAGCACCATTGAAAAATTATTTAATTCCCGAGTGAATTTTGGAAACATTCAGACCGAATATTTTGATGATGATATTTTAATTTTATTTAGAGCAGCAACCACGGACACATATAAAGACGGGGTAGTTAACCAACTTGACTACAAAACACTATATTTATATTCTTTGAAAGACAAGAAATTAAGGGAAATAAAATTTGAAAATGCTGATGTTTATCAAATGGATTTTGTTGAAAACAGGAAGGACTTGCTAATAAAAATTGGAATAGACCATAATAAAGACGGAAAATTTGACGAGTATACAGAACCTTCATTGATTAAGAAATATGACTTCAAAAGCGGAGAATTAATAAACATTGTAAGTGAAGAAATTGACAGAGAATTACAAATGAAACTTGAAGGAACGAAAAAATAACGAAAGCCCAACACGCTATATATTTCATGGCGGTTTTAGTCGCAATCATTTAAGATTATGGCAAATAAATTATGGCAGATGAATCCGCCACGTAAATATATAGCCACACGTTAGCATTTATTAAAAAAATCAACGTTTGAGAAAAATAAATAAATATTTTGGATGGATTTTAATAATTGGAATTATTTTAACGCAAGCAATAATTACAATAAAAGCCATTGAAATGGGAAGAATGGCACCTTTTATTGCTATTCTTACTTTTATTATATTTATCCCTTATTTTATTATTGCTTTAACAAGTATTTTAAACGGAAATAGTAATCCAAAATTAATTAAAGCTGGTATTTCTATTGGTATTTTCTTTCAAATTATCTTACCAATACTTTTACCACTCTTCTTTGATAAAGAACTTATCTATTTAAGTTTTATAGGAGTGGTTTTAGGTGTGTTAATGTGGTGGTTTCGTGAAAAAACAGAAGTTCAATTTTTAATACTAAACATCATTGGGGCAATAATTTGGGTTTTAATTACAATTGCTACAATTAACGGAAATTTATTTTAAATAGTATCAATGAATTCTCGCACACTTGTGCGAGAAATAATAAACTAACTGAATGAGTGAATTAACAGCATATAGCCAATTTTTTAAAGCAGTAATTGAGACAATTAATTCTGCAAAATATGAAGCGTACAAATCATTCAATAAATATCATATTGGTCAAAATTTCGAACTTGGTAAATAATTGTAAAAAATCAAGAAAAGAACAATTGGGGAAAATCAATTGTAGATACATTATCAAGAGATATTAACAAAACAGTTGACGGAGCAAAAGGATATTCACCTCAAAACCTTTGGAGAATGCGTCAGTTTTATTTGGAATACAAAAACGAAACGGAGCTTTTAGAAATTGCATTTACTATTCCTTGGGGACAGAATTTATTAATAATGCAAAGATTAAAGATAATAAAGAGAAAATGTATTATCTAAACGCAACTGACAAATTAGGCTGGAGCAGGTCTGTTTTATTAAATCAAATTAAAGCAGAGGCATACTACAAAGGCAGGTGGCTCTTGTTTGATATTAATGGCAGTCCTATGAGATTTGATATTTATGAAAAGGGATAAAAAGTGGATAGTATAGTTGAAGGAGTGGTAAATATTGAATTTATGTTCAAACATGAATCAGAACCAAAAATTGATTATTATAAAAGAATAAATAGCAGGTAATAAAAAATATAGTGCATGCCGCAGTTAGTGCTTCGTAGAAAATAATTAGTAAATTTGAACGTTAGTAAAATCAAAGAAAAAATTATTGAATAAAGTGCGGCGCGCACCATATTCAAAACGTTGGCAAAAAAAAGAAGATAAATGAAATTGATAATAATATTTTTTATTCTTTTGGGTTCATTAATTCAACCAAAAGAATTAGTAAATATAAAGCTACAAGTAACAAATATCGAGAATCCGAAAGGAGTTATGGTTATTAGAGTTTTTAATAATCCAAGTTCGTTTCCAAGAGGAGCGAACCCTTATAAAATCTACAAAGTGAAAGTTACAAGCAAAACATTTATAACAAACTTAAAGGGATTAGAAAAGAACACATATGCAATATCTATATATCACGATGTAAATTCAGACAATACCTGTAACCTGAATTTTTTCGGGATGCCTATTGAACGTTTTGGGTTCTCAAAAAATTTCAAACCAAAACTTTCAGCTCCATCTTTTAATGATTGCAGTATTGATGTTAAGCAAGATATTTCTATAACTATTGAGTTAATAGATTAATAATAAGCATCAATGATAGCAAATATTACGAGGGGGTGTAAAAAGGTTTTGATATTGCTTTTATTAGTAGTGTCAAATTACTCTTTTAGTCAAGTTAAAGTTAATAAAGAAGAACCAACAAAGCAAGAACAAAGAAAACTTAAGCGAGCTCAAAAAATAAAGGAAGGGAAAGTTCTTTTTACGCCATTTCTTATCCCTACATATTCACCAGAGTTAGGAGGACTACTTGCAGGAGGAGGTTTGCTTAGTTTTAAAACTAATCGAAAAGATAGTCTTATTAAACGTTCTTCTTTGCCTTTGACTGTTGCATATACAACAACAAGTGCTATTGTTGTAACAGGAATTCTTGATTCATACTGGTTCAAAGACAAGGTAAGAATAAATATAAATTTTGATTATAAGGATATGCCGGATCATTATTGGGGCGTTGGGTATGAAAGTGCCTATTACAACCATAAATCAGATACCACTACATCTTATAATAGAATATGGTGGTCTTTTCATCCACGATTTTTATATCAATTTAAAAGCAATTATTTTATTGGTTTAGATGTGGATTATAACTATACAAAAGGTAGTAAAGAAAGCAAGCCTGTGCTAAATGATTCAATTTACAACATTTACAATGAAAAACCTTTGAATTCGGGCTTAGGGTTTATTCTACGCTACGATTCTAGAGATTATCCAGTTGATGCTCGAAAAGGGATGTTAATAGATTTTAGAACTACTTTTTACTCACCAAATTTGGGCGGAGATAATAGGTATCAAATATATTTATTAGGTTACCGACAATTTATCACAGTGTTTTCTCGACCAAGCGTGCTTGCTTGGGAAATGAAAGCTCGAATTTCAAAAGGAAATGTGCCATATGGAGAAATGTCACAATTAGGAACGCCATATGATTTAAGAGGTTATTTATGGGGGCGGTATAGAAATAATGATATGTTTTATGCAATGATGGAATACCGACATAAATTTTTAAAAAAGAGCGGAAATGAAAGCAAGCATAGTTTTGTGAGCTGGCTTGCAGGTGGTAAAATTTTCAATATAAAGAATTCAGCAAACCCGAACAATAAGTGGTTGCCCAATGCAGGCTTAGGATATAGATTTGAGATTCAGCCTAAAATGTATATTCGCTTTGATGTTGGAGTTGGAATCAAAACTTATGGAATTTATGTGAATTTTAATCAGGTCTTTTAAATCAACAGGCGAGATTAGGAATTTTATCTCAAAAAAATCCCTAAGGGTATTGTGGTTTTTAGATTTTCAACTTTTGGGGTTCAAGTCCTGATTGGATAGATATTTTTATTGAGAAAATTACTTTTGGCTTTGTCTCTCGCGCGGGTTGTCTGCGGCATTTGGACTCCACAAAATTCTAATTTTGTTTATTTTGACGAGACAGAAAATTTTGTTATTTTTACACGAATGAAACGAATTGCGAATTTAATCCAAAACGACTATTAGCGCAGTCGTTGTATCCCATTTAACGGAAACGAATTAATACATTGATAGCATTGTAAATTATGACTAAAAATAAAATATTATTAGCTGGTGCAACAGGATATCTAGGACAGTTCATAACTCAAGAATTGATTGAAAGAGGTTATGAAACTAAGATAGTTGTACGCAATAAAGAAAAGGTGGAATTCAAAATTGAGAACCTTGAAATTATAGAAGCACAAGTAATAAATCCTAAAACGCTAAAAGGCATTTGCAATAATGTTGATGTTGTAATTAGCACGGTTGGAATTACAAGGCAAAAAGATGGGTTAACATATATGGATGTCGATTATCAAGCAAATATAAATTTAATTGATGAAGCAAAAAGAAGCGGAGTAAAAAAGTTTATTTACATTTCAGTTCTAAACGGAGAAAAACTCAGACATCTAAAAATTTGTGAGGCAAAAGAGAAATTAGGCGATTATCTAAAATCTTCAGGATTGGATTACGTCATCGTTCGACCAAATGGATTTTTCTCGGATATGGGAGAATTTTTAAAAATGGCTAAAGGTGGAAAAGTTTATCTTTTCGGAGACGGAAAATTAAAACTAAATCCGATTCACGGAAAGGATTTAGCGAAAGAGGTTGTTAATGCTATCAGTCAAGATGAAAAAGAGATTAACATAGGCGGACCCAATTTGCTTTCTCAAAATGAGATTTCGGAATTAGCCTTTAAGGCATACGGAAAAGCAGTTAAGATAGTTCACTTACCAGATTGGATAAGAAAATTTGCTCTTTGGGGTGTTCGGACATTTACGAGTTCAAAAACTTATGGTCCGATTGAATTTTTTATGACAACGATGGTTATGGATATGAAAGCACCACAATATGGAATTCATAAATTAGAAGATTACTTTAATGATGAAGTGAAAAGATAAAAACTGGGCACAATCGAGTAGACGGATGACGGCCAATTGACCGTCAGTGCGCCTGGCAATTTAGCTTCAATATATTTTCCAAATTGATAAACAAATGAAAATATTTTCTTAATTTAGCAATATCATATAAATGATATTAGTGGAGCCAAAACTTCCTGTTATTTTATATGAATATATAACAATTTGTTAAATTTTTAAGTATTGATAATCAGGTAAAAAACGATCTAAACAACAGTAAATGGAAACTTCGATATATACTAATGTTACCTGCAAGCAAAAATGAAAAAACTGTAGTCAAGTTACTTTGAAAATAGATTATTAGCCTGTCATAACAATTTTAGTAGATGTCATTGTTTGTCATAGTGTCTATTTTTAAAGCCAGCCAATATCTTCGTAAGATTGCATTTTATAATTATAAAAAAACAAATTATGCGAATATTTCAAATATTGACTTTAGTAACATCGATAATTTTCAGTTCTAGTAACATTTTTGCTCAAGTAACAATCACTTTAGATAGTGTCAATGGACAAGATGTTAGTGGATCTGAAATAATACTAGACACAATTCCAACATCAAATATTTCTATACCTCATCTTTATGTTACCAACACTTCAGGGGTGTCACAAAATTGGATGGTGACTCGCATCAATTTACAACAACCAAATGATTGGTTTAATTATTTATGCTGGGGGGACTTATGCTATGGAGCATCTACATTGAATATTTGGAGTTCGTCCACCACTTCAATAAGTGATGGTGATACGGAGGAGTTAAGTTTATACATTGGATCACCTAGTGCTGGGAACTCTCATTACAGGTATTATATTTCTACAGATGGACTAAATTATCTCGATTCTGTTGATGTTTTAGTTAATGTAAGCTCAACAGTTGGTATAGTCGAAAATACGGAGGGTCAAATAAACCTATTTCCCAACCCTGCACAAACGTCTATCACTTTTACAGGTGTTGAAATTAGTGACTATGACATTTCTGTGGTAGATATGTTTGGTCGAGAGGTGTACAAAAAAAGAAGTCTGAATAGTAACAATATAGATATCTCCATGTTATCTGATGGTCATTACCTCTTTGTTCTAAGAAATAAAAGGACTAATACGATTATTAACAAACGATTAATCATAAAAAAATAGCTTTACAAAAATGAATTATTTAAAACACAGTTCTTTTATTGCTGGCTTATTTCTCTTAATTTTTTCAAACAGTTTTGAGGGATTTGCTCAAGGCCTAGCGTTTCAGTCAAATAGTTATTTGGAGTCATATTCTCCAGCAGTTATCGAGTTTTTAGATATAGAAAAAGGATCTATTGCCATTCTGGATGAATCGTACGAACCTTATTTCTCAAAATTGCAATTTCGTGAAGTATATGCACTCATAGGAACACCTCCACCAAGTGGGAATATAGATGAGGTTAGAAATTACGCTCGTGATAAATTTTCTTCCGCAGTAGCTACTTTTACAGAAAAAGAGAAATCGGCTATTTCATATGTGATTTCGGTTGTTAAAAGAACATTTTCAGAAAACAAACTCGAATTGATTGCTAGTCATCCATGGAAGTTTATCAAAATTGAAAACTGGCTTTGTGGTGGCTTTGCCCATACAAGAGGGGAATATATTATTCTTAGTCAGAGACATTTGGATCATCTTATTTCAAACTGGAGTGACAATATGACTCAAACGGACTCCTTTCTGGTAGCAAAGAAATTAGGCTCTTTATTAATCCATGAACAATTCCATAGTTTACAAAGATACCACCCACCGAAATTTGATTCTTTATATATAAATTCATGGCAATTTAAAAAAGCAGAAATTGAAGTTGACAGTACCATTTTGTTAAATCAACTTACCAATCCTGATGCTCCAAAACCAGAATGGATATTTAAAATCAAAAACGATTATTATTGGGCAAGAACATTAATTGACGAAAAGCCTTTAAAGCCTGTAATGGGACGAGACTTTAAAGATGTGGCGTTCTCCTTAATATCAGAGAATGGCACATTTAAGATAGCAAAAGATTCATTAAACAAGAACATAGTACATAAGCTGTCAGACTTCTCGGAATACATTAATTCTTTTCCTGTTGCTATGGGTTTGGATCATCCGAATGAAATCTCTGCTTATATGATTTCAGAATATTACATTTCTTTATTAGCGAAAGAGATACCATTTAAAGATGCTTCCCAAGAATCTAATATTTTTGCTGAAGAGTTTGTATTATGGCTAAATCGCTCATTTAATTAATTGAATAATGTTAAAATCAATAAAATTAATATACCTAACTAACTTTCTGCTTTTAGTTGTTTTTATGACTGGAATTTGCAAAAGGTCATATGCCCAGGCAAAGCCTGAATCAACTAATGAACTCAATTATTATATTGAGTTCATAGAAGAAAATAAAATAGAGAAAGCTGAGGAATCTATTCGAACTTATCTTGAATCTGATCTATCAACAAAGGAAAAGATTAAATCTTGTTACAATATTGCTATCGCCTATAATAACAATCAGTATTACAACTTGTCCATCGAGTATTCATTAGAAGGTTTAGGATACCTCAATAACAACAGTAAATATTTGTTACCTCAGCTCTATCAGGCAATAATTATAAACCACATAGATTTAGGTAACTATGATTTAGCAGAGTCATTTTATTGGGTATCTTCTAAACTACAGGCTGAAAAAGAGAAAAATATTGAGGCAGCTGATTTTAATCTGATAGGAGAAATCCATCGCTTAAAAGGCATGTACAAAAGTTCAATTAAGTATTTCCATAAGGCCATAAAGATCAATAGTGCCTACAATTATGTAGAACCATTGTCGATAAATTACAATAACATAGGTTTATCGTTTTTGTATATGGATAATATTGATAGCTCCTATTTTTACCTAAATCATTCTTTGCATTTAATAGACAGTTTAGGATTAGCACTCAGGAAATCAGCAATTAATGTTAGTTTTGGAGAATTATATCTAAAAAAAGGAAACTACACGCAAGCCATAAATTATTTCAGAAAAACTTTAGGATTTGACTTATCAAACCATCCAGACCAAAATGAAATATTACGTGATGTTTATAAAGGCTTAATGGAATCTTATGAATTAATGGGAGATTTTGAAAATGCTTTGAAAAACTACAAAAACTATATTAAATATGAAACGAATATTATATATTATAAACAAAATGCTTTAATACTTCAAAACCAAATACTTTCTGATAGAGATGCACATTTACATCAAATTAATTTAACAAGGAGTAAACTAGATCTTGAGAAAAAGATTAATCAACTAATTTCAATTCTACTAGTGATAGCTTTGCTTATGGTTGTGTTATTATCTTATGTTTTTATGATAAGAATAAAAAAGTCAAAGCAAACAACTGAACTTGAATTACAGAAAAATGAAATTCAGGCACTTGAACTTGAGAAAACTAAATTAAGTAAAAAGAATTTAGAATTTGAATTAAAGCAGATTGAACAAGAGCAAAATCTAAAAAAAATAGAACGCATTAGGTTAGAAGAAAAAGTGCAATCTCAAAATAGAGAGTTGACTTCTCAGGCAATCCACTTAATGAGTAAGAATGAAGTATTGAGTAGTATTGAGCAAAATATTTCTAAAATTAGTGATAAAGCAGATATACTTTCTTCAAAATTTTATCGTGAAATTAAATTCATAATATCAGATAGCTTACGTATGGATGAAGATTGGCAAATTTTTAGGCGGCATTTTACAGAAGTCCATCCATTATTCTTTGAAAATCTGAAGACCAACTATTCAAATATTACAACGGATGAACTTAAGCTGTGTGCATATTTAAAAATTCAACTCTCCTCAAAAGAAATTGCCCGATTATTAAATATTACAACGGTAGCAGTAAACAAGCGTAGAAATAGATTACGAAAAAAACTGGAGATATCAAGCAATGACGATTTTTATGGATTTTTTCTACGAAAGGAGTTTTAATAAACACGGTATTTTTTTCCTGACTCAAAGAAATTCAACTTGTGTCAGTACTTGTCATACTACTATTTTTCTTATTGATTATAATTAAAGAGATATTTGTGGAAATTATTAACTTATTAAAACAAACGTATTATGAAATTATCAAAAACAA
Organism: Bacteroidales bacterium; assembly: GCA_023146135.1. Lineage (GTDB taxonomy): Bacteria > Bacteroidota > Bacteroidia > Bacteroidales > UBA1556 > UBA6267. The sequence goes on along the minus strand of JAGLCR010000002.1, from coordinate 68,689 downwards.
TTTATTTATTTACAACACTTTTAGCATTTAGTTTTTATAGTTATGGGCAAACCCCTATTAAAAGGGTAGTAGTTGAAGAATCAACAGGAACATGGTGTGCTTCCTGCGCATTTGGAAGTGTCTACTTTGAACACTTAGAAAACAATTATCCAAATGCTATTCCAATTGCTGTACATACTGGTCCTGGAGGACAAGACCCAATGGCAATTTTTAGTGTTGAATTGTATATGATTCCTTATTTTAGTGGTTCTCCAACATTTTTGTTCGACCGTAAAGATTTTCCAACAAATCCAAGTTCAAAACCAGCTATTTCTGCGACACCTTGGGTGACTGGACTTGACACTTTGGATAGATATATGGATCTCGTATATAATCAAAATCCACTTGCTACTGTAGGAGTTACTAAATCCTATAACTCATCAACAAGAGACTTGGAGGTTACTATTACAGCAAATTTCATCCAAAACACAACTGGTGATTTCAGGCTAAATTGTTTCATTTTAGAGGATTCTGTAACTGGTGGAACTGAATATAATCAAGCTAATTCAAATTTTAGTGGATGGACATCTGGACCATCATACCTTCAAGACTTAATTAATGCTCCAGCGATTATTTCTGGGTATGTTCACAATCATGTATTAAGAGAGACCTTAGGAAATCCTGAAGGTGTAACTGCATCAATCCCTTCAAGTGTAACATCAGGAAGTAGTTATAGTAAAACATTTAATTTCACCTTGCCAACAGGCTATAATGAAAATAAGATTTCTCTAGTTGGTCTAATTCAAAGATATGGTACAGATGTAGTTAATGATAGAGAAATTGTAAATGCAAATTCTGTACATCTTATCGATCAAACAACTTCAACTTCGGAATATGAAGTAGGTATTAGAGACATTCGAGTTTATCCGAATCCAGTTGAATCAAAATCAAATATAGAGTTTTATGTTTCAAAATCAAATCATATAACGTGTGAATTATATAATATAAATGGACAAAAAATTAAAACTATTTTTGATAAGAAATTAGTCCAAGGTGAGTATAGAGAAACACTCAATAATTTGAATTTAACAAGTGGTACTTATTTTTTAGTTTTTAGACAAGATGGTCATGTGACGAATAAAAAAATTGTGGTACATAAATAAAACTCAAAAAAATATTCCAAGGGAGTAATTCACTCTAATTTCTAATTTTAAAAATACAAGCCTTAAAAGTGATATTTAAGGTTTGTTAAAGTTTAAAGAGGTGTTGTAATATCCCCCCAAATTAAGACAGTTTGAAATTAGGTGAATATTCCAAAAACCTCAAATCCGTATTCTAATTCTTATTTGTATATTTGCCGCGTTTTAAAGGAAAGCATTTTCTAAAAACAAGATTGTAAAGCAAATAACAATTAAACAATATATAAAATGGCAACAACGACAATTGAATTAAAGTGGAAAAATAAAATGGCATTTGATGCTGAGGTTAATGGACATATTATCCCTCTTGATGCTGACGAGCGAGTGGGTGGTGAAGATCATGGTGCACGTCCAAAGCCTTTAACCCTAGTGTCTTTAGGCGGATGTACAGGAATGGATGTTATTTCTATTCTTAATAAAATGCGTGTACAGCCCGATGATTTCAATGTAAATGTTAGTGGTGAACTTACAGAAGAGCATCCTAAATACTTTCATAAAATACATATCATCTATACTTTCAAAGGAAAAGATCTTCCGATGGAAAAATTAGAAAAGGCTATTAATTTATCACAAGACCGCTATTGTGGTGTAACTGCCATGCTGGATAAGGTGGCGGAGATGTCGCACGAAATAGTAATTGAGGACTAATAAGTCTTTATGGAAAAATAATAGAAATCGAGATTTGGGAAACCGAATCTCGATTTTTATATTTCAGCTTAACGTATTCGTATCTTCTGACCTATACGAATAATGCTATTCTGATTTATCCCATTTAAGTAACAAAGCTTACTCACACTAGTATGATACCTATGGGCTATTTTACCCAAATTGTCGCCACTGCGAACGGTATGATACTTTGCATTTTTATCTGCTTTTATACGATTGAGATACTTAAAATTATTTGGTGTAAGGAATACCGTATCAGACAAAAGAGTAAACTTCTCAAAATCAATTACTGATTCGGGATTAAGAGCCGCTCCTAGATAACGCAATTCGAAATGCAGATGACTTCCTGATGATCGCCCAGTATTACCACCAAAACCAATTACATCACCTGCTTTTACAACTTGATTGGTATCCACAATTGGTCGTAATAAGTGCCCATAAACAGCTTCCAGTCCATTATCATTACGAATTACAACTACATTTCCATAGCCCTTATCATACATAACAACCCGCACCATTCCATCGAAAGCACTAACTACTTGGTCGCCTGTTATCAAGTCAATATCAATTCCATAATGAAAGCGATATCGACGATAACCAAAGCGAGAAGTTACCACGCCCTTGAATGGGTGATAATACAACTTATTTTCGTCACGGTTTTGCAAAACAATCATCTGAGAATCCAACTTAAAATCCTTTCCATCAAGCTTAAAATGGATCTTGTGAGTATTCCACTCGTGATAAATATAGTTTGCTGGATATCGTAATTTGGTAAGGGAGTCGTATATATTATAGAAATTAGCTGTCATATCGATGCTATCATTTCTACTCTCAAAAATTTCGCTAGTGGAAGTATCAAGCTGAGCGCTTGCATATTGCCCTATAGCAACAAATAAAACAAGAATGATAATTCTAAGATAATTTCGCATAATTAATATAAATCAGGCCCGACTATTTCTTAACAAATTTCTTTACTGTGTGGCCTTGTTCTGTTTCGATTAGTAAATAATACAATCCGTTTGCTAAATCAGAAATATCAATTCTGTTTGTTCCAGCAGTTTTAACTTTTCTAACTAATTGCCCATCTGCTCGAATAATCTCCATACTATGAATGAAGGCGCTGGACTGATTATCGATACTTATATACTCACTAGCTGGATTTGGGAATATACTTATGCTATGCTTAAGCGATGTGTTTTCAATGCCTGTACAATTCTTGAAAAGCACTAAAGCAGAATCTTTTATACTGCAACCATTATCAATTATGCTCACAGAAATAAACTTTCCACCATAACCAATTCCTGTAGAATCTAAACTATAAGTTGGGTTCGTTGTACCATCATACCAAAGGTAACTATCATAGCCCGCTCCCGGATCTAGTAGCATCGTTTTTCCACCACAAGTAGTAGTATCATTTGGTAAATTAGAAATAGGATAATCACTTACCAAAAAATTGAAACTAGAAACGTTATTTGATGAGTCGGCATCGTTTTGTACACTAATAAAAACTTGCAAAAGATGGATTCCCAATGAATTTGCATTTATTTTATTGATAGGTATATAGCTAAAAATAGAATCGGGAGCTAAATTCACAATATTTGCTAATCCCAATTGAATAGCGCCTAAAGTATCGATACGATAAAACACAGGAAGCAAGGCATTAATAACGGCTGTGCTTTCATTTTTTATATCTATTTTCATTTGATACTCTTCCCCCAAACACATTTGGGTATTAATATAAACGGAGTCGATCGCTAAATCACTTATTGTAAACTCATCGGCACCAATATCGGGAGTAAGCGTATTTCTTAATATACCGTCAATATCAGTAAGGCTATATGGGCTTGTATTGGCTGAAGTTCCTTGTAATGCAATAGCCGAATTTATAATATGCAAATCGGTATTACTAATAAAATTAGGATTCACATTTATAGAATTACCCTCTTTACTGGTGGCCGTTTGCCAAGTTGCCAATGTGGAATATACCGTTGAAGTATTATATTTCCCCATATTTCCATTAGGGAAATAATAGTTATTAAAATTCAATTCGTTAAAAGCATTTGGTGCATTAGAAGTTTCAATACAATTGCCACTTGCATCAAGTTGAATAATGTTATTCTTAAAACGATTAGCCGTACTTGAAGATCCTGTAACTTTTAACCCTATTGCAGACGCTCCAAGCATTCGGATACTATTAAAATAAATATTTTGATATCCGCTATTGTTAAGAATTATTCCTTTTCCTGATGTAGATGCAATACTGATAAAGTTATTGGTAATTAAACCCGTCTGGATATTGCTAATGGAAGCTTGCAAGGAAAGGCCTGTTCCCTTATTCAAAATAAATTTATTATTTCTAAAAACAAAAGCCTTAGAGATATAATTGCCTAATAAACCAACATAGTTACTATTTAGCGTATTGCTAACAACCTTATTATTGATTACTTTAGGTGCTTCTTGATAATATAATTGCATGGCAAATATGCCTTGATTTTCAAATGAATTGCCTCTAATAAACATTCCAGTACTTGGGCTGTTCGAACTAGGTCCAAAACTAAATATCCCTATTGATCCGTTAACAAACCTATTATTGAGGAATACCTGATTAAAACTAGAGTGCAATCCACCATTAGGAACATAAAATAAAGCAGCGGCATTAGCTGTGCTATTGATGGCATAATTTTTAAAAATACAATTTTCGATATGAACATCATTGCTAGCTCCAACAACCGTAAAAACAACGGAATAACTTGATGTACCCGGGCGCGTTATAGTTAAGCTTTTAAATGTGATATAATCTGTACCATCAAGTTTAACAACATAATTATCAATTGCTGAAGAAGAAGATGCATATTGTATAATCACCGAAGTGCTATCCCCATTACTAGATTGAAAAGTAATAGTATTAACGCTATTAGTACCCACAATATTTGACAAGGTAAATTGCTCAATATAAGTGCCTGGAGCTACATTAAATATCACTGCACCATTAACACCATTAGTATTCAAATCTGTAGCTGCAGCGGAAAATGTAGCATAATCGGGACTAGTACCACCAATGGTTTTTGTGCCACTCAATTGAGCAAAAACTGTGGTTGAGAAAAATAAAAAAAAAGAAAAACTTATGATTATACGACCTAGGTTCATTGAAAAGGTATTTTGTTTTTGTTTTATTGAATAGTGTGCAAAAATATAATAAATATACTCTGTAACATTATTTTTTTATTTCTGTATAAGATTTGGTAAATTCGCAATCTATAAACTAAAATTACAAGGCCAAATTATAGTTACTATGAAAAAGAAGAAACATCTTATTTTTAACCGCACTTTACTCATAATATTTTTATTAATAGGTGGCCTTAGCATTAGCTCATGCAGTCAGCATAGGTATAAGCGAATGGTAAAGAAACGCCGCTCAACTACCAAGAAAAGAAAGAAAAACAAAGGCACGTATCAGAAGAAGCTTCGCAAAAAGAAGACTAAAACAGCCTCCACTTATAACATCAAACATAAAAGAAATTACCGAAAGAAATCTTGGTATAACCAATAATATTACACAATTAATACCTAAAAAGCCCCATTAGCAAATACTAATGGGGCTTTTCTTTAGATAAAAACTTAAAATAACTAGATTAGTCTAATTCTTCTTTGCATTATTACCCACAAATTTCATTTCATCAATTAGATTAGCTGCACCTGCAAACTTATCAATAATAAACAAAACATATCTAATATCAACTGATATGGTTCTTTGTAATTCGGGTTCAAAAGCAATATCCCCACTCATAGCTTCCCAGTTTCCATCAAAAGCCAATCCAATTAATTCTCCTTTACCATTAATAACCGGGCTTCCTGAATTACCACCAGTAATATCGTTATTTGATAAAAAGCATACATGCAAGGTATTTCCCTCTCCATAGATACCATAATCTTTAGCTTCATAAAGTTCTTTTAGCTTTGCAGGAACAATAAACTCAGGATTATTTGGGTCTTCTTTAGCCATTAAACCATCTATGGTAGTATAGTATTTATAATGAATAGCATCAGCGGCATCATATCCTTTTACCTTACCATAAGTTAATCGCATGGTAAAGTTAGCATCAGGATAAAACTTTTTATCTTTTTCCATTAGCTGCAAAGCTTGGATAAACAGACGATTTCCTTTTGCTAATTGCTCAGAAGCTTTTTCAGATTCCTTTTTGAACTTATCAAAATTATCGCTAAACGCTTTCATAACAATATAGGCAGGATCGTTTGCTAGCACTTTAGCTGATGGATTATCTAAAAATTTGGCTAGCTTATCCTTATCACAAAACATGGTGTTTGAAAATACTTTGTCAGCCATCTTATCATAATCTAACTCATAATCTATTGAAGCTTCTATTAAATACTTTGGCTGCTGATCTTCAAGCACATTTTGGTGATACATTTGCATCATCTTCGAAAACAGTTTTTTATCAGTCGGCAAGTTATAATCCTTAAAAAATGCATCCGCCTTCTTTTTCAATGATGTGGTAATTTTAGCTATTTCACCTTGGTCTACTTTTCTATTTTTAAGCTGAGCCATTAAGCTCTTATATGAAGCACTAGCATTAAGTATCTCAGGACCATATTTAATCGCCTCATAATAATAATATTTCTGAACAGTGTATTTATCAATCACCATATAAGCAGAGTCAATATCTGTCAATGCATTACCATATTTAGCTTTTCTACTTTCATCCAAGGCAATCCATTGGCTTAGTTTATCTTCTGTCTCTTCTTTTTTCTCAGCAACCTTGAGTTTTCTTAAACCCTTGCTCATGCCGATAAAGTTTTTCCAATAATTTGCTACACGAGCATATTTTGAAGCATACTGAATACGCACTTTAGGATCCGCTTTCATATCCTCAGAATAAATATCTAGCTTGGCACGACGAATTTTAATTCGTGTAGGATACACTAGGTTTAGATTATGATGAACACCATAAGAAGTCAAATAACGATCGGTGCTTCCAGGATATCCCATAATCATAGCAAAGTCATTTTCCTTTACACCATCAACCGAAACAGGAAGAAAGTGCTTAGGCTTCATTGGAATATTATCCTTTGAATATTTTGCTGGACTTCCGTCGGGGGCAGTATAAACACGAAACATGGAGAAATCACCAGTATGGCGTGGCCACATCCAGTTGTCAGTATCTCCACCATATTTACCAATAGATGAAGGAGGTGCACCAACTAAGCGTACATCATTATAGGTTTGCATAATAAACATATAATATTCATTTCCATTAAAGAAGGGCTTAATAACTACATCATATTTTCCTGATACGGAATTACTATCACGTAAGACTCTAATTATCTTTGATATTTCCAACGATCGCTCCTCCTCAGTCATATCATCATTTACATTAGCCAATACTTTGGTGGTAACATCGTCAATACGCACAAGGAATTTAACAAAGAATCCTGGGTTTGGCAATTCATCTTGCTTATTCATAGCCCAAAAACCATCAGTCAAATAATCGTGCTCCACTGTAGAATGCGATTGTATACTTCCAAAACCACAATGGTGATTCGTCAAAATCAAACCTTCGTTTGAAATTATCTCGCCAGTACAACCATTGCCTAATTGAATAATTGCATCTTTCAAACTGGAATGATTAGCACTATAAATTTCTTCTGCAGTAAGTTTCAATCCTTCTTTCTGCATATCAACGTAGTTCAAACGTTTGATAAGGAAAGGTAACCACATACCTTCATCTGCTTTAGCTTTGCTAGCAAACGTTGTAGACAATAGCCCAACAACAAGCAATAATAATATATTCTTTTTCATATGTATAATTTATTTGGTTGATATGCTGTTATATAACAGTATAATAATGATTAATACTCTATAATTATCATTAAGTCGATAAATAGGTTAAATCTAATACCTAAATATATTGTTCCCCTTTTTCGATACGTATATCATTCACGATATTTCTAATCATCTGCTCATCCTCTTTACGACAAATAAGTAGTGATTGATCCCCCTCAGCAACAATATAGTCGTCAAGGCCATGAATAACTACCAATTTATTTTTAGGCACGTTAACGATACAGTTTTTCGAATCGTAGGTCATTACATTATTACCGATAATAGCATTATTACCAGCATCTTTTTCTTTAATCTCGTATAATGAACCCCAAGTTCCCAAATCAGACCATCCAAAATCGGCAGCATATACATACACATTTTCCGCTTTTTCCATCACTCCATAATCAATTGAAATATTGGTACAAACAGAGTAGGTATCATTGATAAAAGCAGTTTCCTCCGCTGTATTATATTTTCCAATACCCCCATTAAATAGGGAGTCAACTTCGGGAAGATAATTGGTAAAAGCTGCCATTATACTTTTCAAACTCCATATAAAGATACCTGCATTCCAAAGGAAATCACCACTTTCGAGAAACTCTTTCGCCATTTCGAGCTGTGGCTTCTCAGTAAATGTCTTTACTTTTTTTATGTCCTCATTACTTTTGTATGGAGTATCGCCATTATATTGAATGTATCCGTAACCAGTATCAGGACGGCTCGGCTTTATTCCGAGGGTAAGTAGCCAATCATTTTTTTCAACCACATCCAAAGCCTCGGTAACCACATTTACAAAAACATCCTCTTTCATAATAATATGATCGGACGGAGCTACCACAACACGAGCATCAGGATTTTCTGCTAATATTCTATAATTTGCATAGGCGATACATGGCGCGGTATTTCTACGAGATGGCTCACATAAAACCTGATTTTCTTTCAATAGTGGAAGTTGCTCTAAAACTAAATCCTTATACTGATCGTTGGTAACAACGAGAATATTCTCAGGAGGACAAATTTTTAAAAAACGGTTAAACGTTTGTTGAATTAAGGTTTCCCCTGTTCCCAAAATATCAATAAATTGTTTTGGGCGAGCTGTTTTGCTCATTGGCCAAAATCGAGCACCAATTCCGCCAGCCATTATTACGCAGTAATTATTCTTCATTCTTGATTATTTAATTCAAAAAAAATACAATGAGAAAAATGCACTTAAAAAAAAGAAAGACTAAAGAGATGATATCTCTTTAGTCTAATTATATTATAATTTTCGCTCTACTTCTTTCATTTCAAAACCTTCAATGATATCATTTACTTTAATATCATTATAGTTTTCAATGTTCAATCCACATTCGTAACCTTTGGCAACCTCTTTCGCATCATCTTTGAAACGTTTAAGAGATCCTAAACCACCTTCGTAAATTACGATACCATCACGAATTAAGCGAATTTTAGTGTTTCTATTTATTTTACCATCTAGCACATAACATCCTGCTACGGTACCAACTTTAGTAATCTTAAATACATCACGCACTTCCACACTACAAACTATCTCTTCCACCATATCAGGAGAAAGCATTCCTTGCATTGCTTCTTTTATTTCGTCGATAGCCTTATAAATAACAGAGTAGGTACGAATATCAATTTGTTCCTTATCTGCCAACTGGCGAGCTATTGGTGAAGGACGAACTTGGAACGCAATAATAATTGCGTCAGATGCAGATGCTAATACCACATCGGCCTCATTCACCTGTCCCACAGACTTATGAATAATATTCACTTGAATTTCATCCACACTTAATTTCACCAATGCATCGGACAATGCTTCGATAGAACCATCCACATCACCTTTCACAATTAAGTTCAACTCCTTAAAGTCACCTATTGCCAAACGACGACCAATTTCGTCAAGAGTAATATGTTTCTGAGTACGAACTCCCTGCTCTCGTTGCAATTGTTCACGCTTGCTAGCAATGGCTTTTACTTCTTTCTCGTCACGATATATTCGGAATGCATCACCTGCTTGAGGTGCGCTATTCAATCCTAATAATAATACTGGTGTTGCAGGGCCTGCGGTTTCAACTAGCTTATTACGCTCATTAAACATAGCTTTTACTTTACCATAGCTCATACCTGCCAAAACCATATCCCCAACTTTAAGGGTTCCGTTCTGAACTAATATTTTAGTAACATATCCTTTTCCTTTATCCAATGATGCTTCTAAAACAGTTCCATTGGCACTACGATTAGGATTAGCTTTAAGGTCAAGCATTTCGGCCTCAAGAACAATCTTCTCCATTAATTCCTCTACACCTGTTCCATTCTTGGCTGAAATTTCTTGCGATTGAATTTTTCCACCCCAATCTTCAACCAACAGATTCATATTGGCTAACTCTTCTTTTATCTTTTCTGGGTTTGCACCAGGCTTATCAATCTTATTGATTGCAAAAATAATTGGCACATCGGCTGCTTGAGCATGATTAATTGACTCCTTTGTTTGCGGCATGATGCTATCATCTGCAGCAATCACAATAACCGCTACATCTGTAATTTTTGAACCACGAGCACGCATTGCAGTAAAGGCCTCGTGACCTGGTGTGTCAAGGAATGAAATACGTTGTCCACTCTTTAGTTCAACTTCGTATGCTCCAATATGCTGTGTAATACCACCAGCTTCACCAGCAATTACATTTTCTGAGCGAATAAAGTCAAGTAAAGATGTTTTTCCATGGTCAACGTGACCCATCACAGTTACAATTGGATTTCGAGGTATTAAATCAGCCTCATCATCTATATCATCAAGCTCAGTATCTTCAACTTCTTTTACATTCAAGAAATCGACTGTATAGCCAAATTCCTCAGCTACAATCACAATTGTTTCTGCATCCAGTCGCTGATTAATTGATACAAATAGGCCAAGAGACATACATGTTGCAATTACATCGTTAACACTAATACTCATCATGGTTGCGAGTTCGTTAGCGGTAACAAATTCAGCCACCTTAATGGTTGATTTTTCTTCCTCCTGCTTTTCTATTTCAGCCATTTGGGCTTTACCCACAGTATCACGCTTATTACGGCGATGTTTCACTGAAGTCTTCTTGCTTGAATCGTTTAAGCGAGCCAAGGTTTCCTTAATCTGCTTTGAAATATCTTCTTCAGAAAGCTCTGGCTTCGGCTCTCTTTTCTTTTTCTTACTCTTGAAACGGCTCTCTTTAGCATTCTGCCTCTGATTAGAATTAGTATTCGTATTGGCAGGTTTTCCACCATCCTTCCTAATTCGTTTCCGCTTTTTCTTCTTGTTTGGATTATCAGAAGAAGAACCAATGGGCTTTTTCTTTTCTGGTTTTTTAATAACAGGTAGTTCAATTTTACCTAAAACCGTTGGGCCTGCAAGTTTTTCTATTCTTGTTTTCACAAAATTAGGATCATCTTTCGGCTTAGTATCAACTACCGCTTCTTTTGCTTGTTCAGGCTTAGCAGGAGCCTCATTTTTTCCTTCCTGCTTATTAGGCTTTTTCTTTTCGTGAACTTTTATTTCGTTCTTCTTTTCCTTTTTCGATTTTTTATCAGGACGAGTTTTCTGGTTCATTCCTTTCAAATCCACCGTACCCAATATTTTAGGGCCTTTTTTAACATTGTCAGTTTCAGGCGCAGAAGCTACCTCCTTTACTACCTCAGCTTGTGTTTCAACAGCAACTTTTTTCTCCACAAGTTCAATCTTCTCTTCCTTAGGCTCCTCTACTTTTTCCGTTTTCTTGGCCTTTTCCTCCTTCTCAACCTTCTCTGTCTTTTCTGCCTTCTTGGTTTTTTTCTTTCCAGCATCCAAATCGATATTTCCTATTACTTTCGGCTTAGGAATTTCGGTTTTAATCACATTTGCAGCCTTCTTCTCCTCTTCAGCTTTACGAGCTTGCTCAGCAGCAGCTTCAGCAGCCTTTTCAGCAGCCTTTTCAGCAGCCATAGCTACACGAGCAGCTTCTTCAGCAGCTTCTTTTTCAGCGACCTCTATTGCAGCCTTTTCCTTTTCGGCACGGCGAGTGCTCGAAAACTCATGAGTTACCGCTTCCTTTTGTTCTTTTAACGACTTATCCGACTGGAAACTTCCATTCAATAAATCGTACATTTCAGGTGTAATCTTAGAGTTTGGACTGCTGTCAATCTTAAAACCCTTGTCCGATAGGAAATCAACAATGGTAGATGTACCAATGTTAAATTCTCCGGCTACTTTTCTCAAACGTTTGTCTTTTCTTGTTGCTGTCATATTATTGTTTTAAACTTTGAGTATTGGCTTATTAATAAATGTATTAGTTGTTTTGCTTTCAGTAATGCTCAATTTCTTATTCGAATTCCGACTTAAGGATATCAACTACTGATTTTACGGTTTCCTCTTCAAGGTCGGTACGTCGTACCAACTCCTCAACACCAATATCTAATACACTTTTGGCGGTATCACAACCCACATTTCTGAACTCCTCGATTATCCATGCATCAATTTCATCAGAAAACTCGTTCAAGTCCACATCCTCCATATCCTCTTCACTATCGCGATACACATCAATTTCGTAACCTGTAAGTTTACCTGCCAATTTAATATTATGCCCACCTTTACCAATAGCCAATGATACCTGATCAGGCTTCAAGTAAACCTCTGCGTGCATTTCATCATCATTCAACACGATGGATGTAATTTTTGCAGGGCTTAAGGAGCGTTGGATATACAAGCTCATATTGTTGGTAAAATTAATTACGTCGATATTCTCATTACGCAATTCACGAACAATACCGTGAATACGTGAACCTTTCATTCCCACACAAGCACCTACTGGGTCGATACGATCATCATAGGATTCTACAGAAACCTTGGCACGTTCACCTGGCTCACGCACAATATTTTTGATAGTAATTAGTCCATCAAAAATTTCAGGAACTTCCATTTCAAATAATCGCTCAAGGAAAATTGGAGAGGTACGAGAAAGAACAATTACTGGATTATTATTTCTTGTTTCAATCTTCAAAACTATGGCACGAATATTATCACCTTTTCTAAAGAAATCAGAAGGAATTTGCTCAGTTTTTGGAAGAATCAATTCAATTCCTTCATCATCAAGAATCAATATTTCTTTTTTCCAAATTTGATAAACCTCACCAGAAACGATATCTCCAATGCGGTCCTTATATTTTTTGAATTCATTATCACGCTCAAACTCTTGAATTTTTGCTACCAGATTTTGGCGGATAGTTAATACTTCACGTCGACCAAAATCTGTCAACTTCACCTCTTCCGAAACTTCCTCACCCACTTCAAAATCAGGTTCAATTTTAACGGCATCAGAGTATGAGATTTCACGATTTTCATCTTCTACAGCTCCATCCTCAACAACTTGACGAAAACGCCATATCTCTAGGTCACCCTTATCAACATTTACAATAATATCATAATTATCGTCTGTGCCATATGTTTTAAGTAATGTATTACGAAACACCTCTTCCAAAATACGCATCATCGTAGGGCGATTGATATTTTTGAATTCCTTAAATTCGGCAAATGATTCTACCAGGTTGATACTGTCCATATTATATATTTTTAAAATTATTTAAATCTTATTGCTGCTTTAGTTTCTTTTATTTCATCAAAAGAAATATTCATTTTAGGCTCTACTTTAGCCTTTTTTTGTTTCTTACTTAACTCCAATTCAAGGTCTAAACTTTTATCGTCAAAAGCCAAAAGTATCCCTTCCAACTTATCCATATCGTTAGTTTGAACTACGATTTTCTTACCAATATACTTTTCAAATTGTCTTGGCAAAAGTAAAGGATTATTCAAGCCAGAAGAAGCTACCTCAAGAGAGAAATCCTCCTCCTCACGATCCAAATTATGCTCTACATTACGACTCACCGACATGCACTTTTCAATACTTAAGCCTTGGTCTGCATCAAGCGTAATTAAGATTTTATTTCCAGTGCTAATATCCACATTCACAATGAAGATATCAGTACCTTCAATGCGCTCTTCAATTAGCTCTACAACCCTTTTTTTACTTATCATATTAATATTTTTGGATAAACAAAGAGGGGACTAATGTCCCCTCTCTATCAAATCTCCTTCTATTAATGTCTTTCGACATCAGGGAATGCTTTTCGGGCTTTCCCTTGTTGACCCACAAGGATTCGAACCTTGACTGACAGTACCAAAAACTGTAGTGCTACCTTTACACAATGGGTCAGTACCCCCAATTGGGACTGCAAAATTACACTATTTTTTAATATTTCAAAGATAAAGAATGAAAAATATACAAAATCCTAATCAATATTGTACTATTATCTGATTATCTGTATATTACATAGTATTTCTTTTGTTAAATTTTTAATATGCACGCTCATTACGACCTTCAATGTAATTTATAAACGACTGATTTACGACTTTTACGCCGCCTGGAGTGGGATACTTACCCGTAAAATACCAGTCGCCTCTATCATTTGGAATTGCTTCATGAAGCGATTCTATACTTTGATAAATAATCTCCACCTCTGCATGTAAATCCTTAGGTGTTAACAATTCACTAATCTTAGCTGAAACCTGCTCGGCTGTAAATGGTTCATAAATATCACGTACCACATTAATCTGCTCTTCTTTGGGTTTCTCTACTTCTGCAATTGCTTTTTTATAAACCGCGTTAATCACCGACTCCATCTTATGGTCTTTTAATAAGGCAATGGTAGCTTGAAAAGCAATAAAGTCATTAAGTTTAGCCATATCTATTCCATAACAATCAGGATAGCGTATTTGAGGAGCTGATGAAACTACCACGATTTTCTTGGGCTTAAGTCGATCCAAGATTCTTAGAATACTCTGTTTTAATGTTGTTCCACGTACAATTGAATCGTCAAGAATAACTAGAGTGTCCACATCATTTTTCACTGCACCATAAGTAACATCATACACATGTGCCACTAAGTCGTCACGTTGATTATCTTGAGTGATAAAGGTGCGCATTTTCACATCCTTCACGGTAATTTTTTCGATACGAGGTTTTTTCCTAAGAATCTCTTCAATTTCTTCAATACTTCCTTTACCATCAAGTTTCATTATTTGATCACGCTTCACATCACTGCAGTAGTCGGATAGCGCCTCGGCCATTCCACGAAAAGCAACGGAAGCGGTATTGGGAATATAGGAGAAAACCACATCATGTAAATCATGTCCCACTGACTGCAATATCTGAGGAACCAAATTGCGGCCTAGTTTCTTACGTTCTTTATATATATCACAATCGGTACCACGAGAAAAGTAAATGCGCTCAAATGAACAAGAAAGGCGTTCCTGAGGCTCATTAATCTCCACATGCGAAACTTCACCATTCATCTTTACAATTAAAGCATGACCTGGAGCAACCTCTTTTACCGACTCCAATGGCACATTAAAAGCTGTTTGTATAACAGGGCGTTCCGATGCTGCTACAACCACCTCATCATCTTGATAGTAATAAGCCGGGCGTATTCCGTTTGGATCACGCAAAATAAATGCATCGCCATGACCAATCATTCCTGCCATTGCATATCCTCCATCCCATCGCTTTGATGATTTTTTTAGTATTTCAACCAAATTCATCTCTTCAGCAATGATGTCAGTCATCTTACGTTTAGAAGTATCGTTTTTATGTGATTGATATATATTGTCCACATCTTCATCTAAGAAGTGGCTTATTTTCTCAAGTATTGTAACGGTATCCGATGTTTCAATTGGGTGCTGACCCAATTCAATCAGATTGGCAAATAATTCATCTACATTTGTTAGATTAAAATTACCCGCTACTACTAAATTTCTTGTTTTCCAGTTATTATGACGAATAAATGGATGTAAATAATGTACACTATTATCACCAAAGGTTCCATAGCGTAAATGTCCTAGAAAAACCTCTCCTGTAAAATGAGCATTCTTCTTAAGCCAGTTTACATCATCGAGCAATGATGGGTCTTGCTCCTTAATTTTACCGTACTCTTCATAGATAGTCGCAAAAATATCCTTGATTGGAGCACTATCGACTGAGCGTTCTCGGTCAATATACTTCATTCCTGGCTCGGTATCAATTTTAATATTTGCTATACCAGCACCATCTTGACCACGATTATGCTGCTTCTCCATCAGGAGATACATTTTATTAATTCCGTAGAAGCTTGTTCCATACTTCTCACGATAATACTCAAGAGGTTTTAAAAGTCGGACAAATGCGATACCGCACTCATGTTTAATCTGTTCGCTCATTAGAAGTTTATTTTTCGGGCGTTTGTTCTAAGCGGCAAAAATACATTTTTTTACACTCAAATTTTATAAGTTTTTTCTTGATTATGAAAAAGCCGATATTACTACACCTAATAAAAAAAAGAGCTCCAAAACGGAGCTCTTCTTAAATTAAATTTTCTGAAAAAGATTAATCTTCATCCTCTTCTTCCTCATATTTCTTAAGCAGTATTTTTTGCACGTCGCTAGGCACCTGCTCATATTCAGCATAAGTCATGCTAAATGTTCCACGACCTGAAGTCAAGGAACTCATGGCAGTGCTATACCGATTCATTTCGGCTAAAGGTACACGTGCATTGATTTGTTGCATATGACCTTTGGATTCCATACCCATAATAATGGCACGACGGCCTTGAAGGTCAGTCATTACATTACCCATCATATCCTCAGGCACAAGTACCGATACATCATAAATTGGCTCCATAATTTTTGGTGCAGCATTCTTAAATGCAGTACTAAAAGCATGACGTCCAGCTAGCTTAAATGAAATTTCGTTAGAATCAACAGGGTGCATTTTTCCATCATATACATATACAATAATATCACGTGCATAGGAACCCGTTAAAGGACCTTGGTCCATACGCTCCATAAGCCCTTTCATAATAGCTGGAAGGAAACGAGTGTCGATGGCTCCTCCAACAATACAGTTCTTGAAAATCAATTTTCCGCCCCATGGTAATTCATGCACGTCAGTGCCACGAACATTATACTCATCTGGGTCAGTATAGTCTTCAGTATATGGCTTTATCATAATATGAACTTCACCAAACTGACCAGATCCACCCGACTGTTTTTTATGTCGATAATCGGCCATTGCTGATTTTGTTATTGTTTCACGATACGGAATTTTTGGTGTTTCAAAATGGAATGGAATTTTATGAACCTTATCAAAATACCATTTGGCAATATTGATATGCTGCTCTCCCATACCTTCAACAATCAGCTGCTTCAACTCTCGCGAATAACCAACACGTAATGAAGGATCGCTTTTATGCATCTCATTAAGCACCAATCCCATTTTCTCGTCATCACTGGAGTTATCTGCTTTAATAGCTACTGAATATATAGGGGCTGGATATACAATGGGTGCTAATACCGTATTTTTATGTGATGCATCTACCAGTGTTTGATTGCTATGAGTTTCCTTTAGTTTAATAGCAGCTCCAATATCTCCAGCACACAAAGTGGTAACTTTTTCACGATTTTTACCTGTACTAACTAGTAATTGTGACAAACGTTCTTTGTTTCCAGTATTTGAATTAATCAAATCCATTCCTTCTTCTACATGACCTCCATAAACGCGGAAATAAGATATTTCTCCAAGATGCGGCTCCATTTCTGTTTTGAAAACAAACAATGTTGTAGGATCATCTGGATTACTGTTATATTTTACATCATCACTTCCTTTGCGATATCGACGCTTTGGTAGTGGTCCTGATTTATTAATAAATTCCAATATACGACCCGCTCCAATGCACTCTTTAGCCGAAGTGATAAATACAGGAAAGTATGCTCGCTTGGCAATTCCCAAACGTATTCCTTCGCGCAGTTGATCAATGGTCAGCGTATCATTCTCAAAATAGGTTTCCATCAATTCTTCTGAGCCTTCTGCAGCAGCTTCAATTAAAGCCCTTTCAAGCTCTTCTGCTTTTGCTTTCTCTGAGTCAGGTATATCTGTAATCTCAGCATCTCCGCCCCCTTTTTTGTACTTAATTTGCTTCATGTACACCAAATCAATAACAGTATCAAAATCGACACCTTGATTTACAGGGTACTGTGCAACAGTTACTTTATCGCCAAAAGCAGCTTTTAGCTGTGTTAATGTTTCTTCGAAATTAGATTTTTCATGATCTATTTTATTAATAATAAAAACGGTTGGAGTATTTCGGCTTTGGGTATTTCGCCATCCTATTTCTACTCCCACATCAACGCCTTCATGTGCATCAACAACCAAGAGTGCTGTATCTGCAACACTTAAACCTGTAGCCACTTCTCCCACATAATCAGCAGTACCTGGAGTGTCAATAATATTAATTTTAACTCCTTCGTAAACCGTATGCATAATGGTTGACACAACTGATTGTCCTTTGTCGAGCTCTATATCTCGATAATCAGAAACAGTATTTTTGTCATCCACTGTACCACGGCGTTTAATTGATCCTCCTTCGAAAAGCATGGCCTCAGCCAGTGTGGTCTTTCCTGCTTTCGCCCCGCCAACCAAGGCAATATTTTTAATCTCGTTGGCTTGAAAAACTTTCATATGCTTATATTTTTTGTGTTTATATAATGTGTTTTGTGTTTATTCTTTTAAAAGCTGTGTTAGTTCTTCTAAAAGAGCCGTAAATGTATGAAATTTTCTGATTAGATTAGCCTATCACTACTTATATTCAGTATAAATAAGCTATGTCATTCAGACTTTTTCAGTTATGGAATTAACCATTTTCTAAAATATCTTAATCACAATAAAAAAAGCCGCCAACACAATATCATATTGTGAAATGGCGGCTTAATAAATCTTCGATAATCTTTTATCCAATCATATCATAAATACGTGTCCAGCGCTCATTATTCATCTTAGCACCAATAACTTCAATTACATTTCCAGCAGTAATAGAACCAATGCGTGCTGCTTCGTCCAAGTTTAAACCTTTATGTAATCCAAAAAGAAATCCAGAGGCATACAAATCACCTGCACCAGTAGTATCAATGCTTTTAGCCTCAATAACTCCTGTCGTAAAAACGTTTCCTTGATGCTTTACCATAGAGCCTTTACTGCCAATTTTTACAATTGCGTATTCTGCAACTTCAGCAATGGCGTGCAATGCCTCCTCTGGTTCTTTACCTGTAAATGCCTTTGCTTCTTCCTCATTGGCAAAAACAATATCCACATAGTCTTTTACAATACGTTGCAAAAACTCCAAGTTATCTTCAACAACATTATAACTAGCAAGGTCTAAACTCACTTTCAAGCCATTCTCTTTGGCAAGGATTACAGCGCGTTCAATCAGCGCATAGTTTTGCACCAAATAACCCTCAATATGGAAATAGTCGTATCCAGCAAACATATCCGATGTTAAATCCTCTGCTGATATTTCCACTGCAGCTCCTAAAAAAGTTGCAAAGGTACGTTCCGAGTCAGGGCTAACTAATGCCACAGCAACGCCTGATTTACTATCACTTTCGGCTAATTCTGGATTTACTTTCGCATCCAATAAATCGTTTTTGAAAAAACGACCAATCTCATCTTTTCCTACTTTTCCAATAAAGCCTGTTTTTACACCAAGCTTTGCTAGGCCATGAATAGTATTTGCTGCTGATCCACCTGAGGCTTGACTACGCTCAAAACCTTTGCTCATTGCCAAAACACCATCTGCTGTTTCCCAATCTACTAATTGCATTCCGCCTTTTGGGAGATTATTCTTTTCAAGGAAACTATCATCATCAATTTGGATTAACATATCCACCAATGCGTTTCCCATTCCTAATATTTTTGCCATAATCTTTACTATTTGAATTTTGAAGTGCAAAGAAAATGATTTTTTGCTTAATTATTGCCAAGCTATTTTTTTTATGCCTTTTATCTTAGTACATGCCAAGGAAATTAGTTTTCCCACAGCTAATAAAAATGTGGTAAATCACAAATTAATTGGACTATTCCAATAAATATATTAGATTTGTGCTTAATATGAAGCTAACGAACTTTAATGATTCAATGCACTTAATTCAATATTATAATAAGTTGATATTATGTTTATTAGTTAATTTTGTTTTCAATGATTATAAACCGTTTTGAAATGAAAAATAGCCTATTATCACTATTGCTAGTCCTTGCTTTCAATATTAGTTTTGGACAGAATATCTCTTTTAAACAAATTCCTGCACCTCCTCCTGCACCGCAAAATATTACAACTTTTGCAGGAGCATATGCTGGGGCTACAACTAGTGCTGATGTAAATAATGATGGATATCTAGACCTTTTTATTACTGGTAATAATGCAAAAGGGGTAAAGGTTGCTTTACTTTACATAAATGATGTATCTGGAAACTTAACAAGAGTTTTGGGCACGCCATTTATTGGTGTTGTAAATAGTGCCATTGCTACAGCTGATATTAATGGCGATGGGAATATTGACGTGCTTATATCAGGTAAAAATACCTCCAACCAACTGATTACTAAATTATACACGAACAACGGCTCTGGAGGTTTTTCTTTAGACCCAACTACGGTATTTGAAGGTTTAGAAGGAGGTACTATTGATTTTTGCGATGTGGATAGTGATGGAGATCAAGATGTGCTTATAACGGGTAGAAATAGCTCATGGCAGCGAATAACTAAGTTATATACCAATAATGGAAGTGGCACATTCACTTTAGTTAGTGGAACGCCTTTTTCAGGAGTTGAATCAAGCGCAGTAGCATTTGTTGATATTGACAATGATCTTGATCAAGACGTGCTAATTACGGGTTATAAAAGTTATAACCACCCAGTATCTCATCTTTATAAAAATAATGGCAGTGGTATTTTCACCGCATCTAGTGCTTCAACTATTGATTCTGTTTATAATAGCTCTATTGCTTTTGCCGATATAGATAATGATGGTGATATGGATCTTCTGCTTGCAGGAGATACCACAGTTCAAAATCCGGTAACGCAATTATACTCAAATAATGGTAGTGGAATTTTTACTAAAGTTTTAGGCACTTCATTTATTGGAATTAATTCTGGTGACGTGGCTTTTATTGATATTGATAATGACAATGATCAGGACATATTTATTACAGGAGATCTAGCAAATAAAGTTACCAAATTGTATTCAAATAATGGAAATGGGGTATATACAGCAACTGCAGGAGACCCTTTTGTGGCAGTGGGAAATAGCTCCATAGCGGTGGGAGATTTTGACAATGATAATGACCAAGATATTTTTTTAATGGGTGACGGAGGCAATATGAAGAAATTTTCCAGTCTATACGTAAACAATGGAACAGGCGTTTTTACTCTTGCTTTGGGCACTCCTTTTGAGGGAGTATATAATGGAAAAATTGCCTATGCTGATATTGATAATGATGGTGACCAGGATGTGTTTATAGGCGGATGGCACTATAATAGTACATATCAATCAAAACTGTACATTAATAATGGAAATGGGACTTATAAAGTTGATACACTGAATATATTTGATAGTCTCTTTTGTTCTAGTGTAGCTTTTGCTGATATTGATGGTGATAGTGATATGGACTTGATATATAGTGGTCAAAATAATTCGGGTTCAAGAGTCACAAAATTACTAGTCAATAATGGAAGTGGTGTTTTTTCATTAGTTTCAAGCACACCCTTTTCGGCTATGGATTGCAGTTCAATCGCATTTGCTGATATCGATGGCGATACTGATTTAGACCTCTTACTATGTGGAGCAAACTCAACTGCGCTTGCAAATTCACTCTTATATACTAATAATGGAAGTGGTGTTTTCACTCTAAAAACCAACACCTCGCTTATCAATGTTGATCAAAGCGCTGTTGCCTTTGCTGATATTGATGGTGATAATGATCAAGATTTATTAATTACTGGGCATAACAACAATTACCCAAATGTATACGCTAAATTGTATACAAATAATGGCACAGGTACATTTACTCTTGTTTCTGGAAATCCATTTTATAATGCCAAAGAGGGTGCTGTGGCATTTGCTGATATCGATGGAGATAATGATATGGATGTTCTTATTTCAGGGCAACATGGTTCAGGATTAAAATTGTCGAGATTATATACTAATAATGGTAGTGGCACCTTTTCATTCGTTCCCTATACCCCTTTCGAAAATGTGTATAAAAGCGCAATTTCTATTGCCGATATTGATAATGACAATGATATGGATATTTTAATATCGGGAACGAGTAGTACCTATAAAGCTACAACAAAACTATACATAAATAATGGCTCGGGTAGTTTTTCCTATCAACAGGGAATGCCTTTCGATTCGCTTTTTACAGGCTCTATCATTTTCCTAGACATCAATAATGACAACGATAAAGATATAATAATAGCCGGAAAAAATTGGCAAGATCATTATTGCGCCAAATTATACAGAAATGAATCAAGTACTAGCTATGGCACTGATATTATAGTTGCTTGTGATTCATTAACTTGGATTGATGGTATTACCTATTATGCAAGTAACAGCACGGCAACAGATACACTTACTAATTCCATAGGAGGTGATTCAATTATCATTCTTAACCTAACTATTAGTAATACTACTGTTAACACAGAAGTGCATATTGCCTGCGATTCATTTACATGGGTAAATGGACAAACCTATACTTCAAGTAATAATACAGCCATTGATACCTTGTCGAGTATCTGGGGCTGTGATTCGATACTACTCCTAGATTTAACTATTCATACTTCTAGTTTCGGTATTGACACTGTTGTTGCCTGCGATTCATTTACATGGATTGATGGACAAACCTATACTTCAAATAATAATACAGCCATTGATACTTTGTCGAGTATCTGGGGCTGTGACTCCATTATCCGATTGAATTTAACAATAAATACTATTGATACCGCCTTATTAATAGTGGATCCTACCATAACTGCTAAACAAAATGGCGCCACATACCAATGGCTTGATTGTGGGAATAACTATGCTCTAATTCCAAATGCTAACTCACAAGCTTTTACTGCAGTAATAAATGGCTCTTATGCTGTTGAGATCACAAAAAACACCTGTATTGACACTTCCTCATGTATTAGTATTGTAAGTGCGAGTATTGATGATAATGAGATATTTAAAAAGGTAAATATATTTCCAAATCCAACAAAAGGAATTGTAAATATAGAATTGGGCTCATTAAGAGATGTGACAGTCAAGGTATATAACGCTAGTGGGCAGTTAGTATTTCAGAATAATAATATTAATACTCCTCGATACACCTTCAAATTAACGGAGTCTCCTGGATTATATCACATTGAGATACTAACAGATGGCATAAAGAAAACATTTAGGCTTGTCATTAGATAACTGTACATTACTTCTTTATTATCTGATAAAGACAACAAGAAACAGACATGTGACAAGCCCCCTATTTTTGCTTAATTACCTTAACAGTAAGAGATTGCCCCTGTACATCAACTACTCTAAGGTAATAAACTCCTGGAGCACCTAATATTTCCGTACTAATATAATCTGTAGAGCTAATCCTTTGTTGCAATACAAGCTGCCCGAGAGAGTTCATGATAAGGATTTCTGCATCCCCAATTTCACGATCGAAGAATAACTCAACCTTACCCTTTGTAGGATTAGGAAATACACGAAATCCCATTTTATGTTCAATTGTTTCAATACCAATTCCTGTGATATTAAAACAAGCAGAAGTATCCGTACAGTTGTTCTCCTTTATTTCCACAGCATAAGAGCCATTTACTGTAGCAATAAACTGGCGAGATGATTCACCAGGGATAATTGCATACCCACTGTTGCAGTTTAGCCATTGATAAATAGCATTTGGCGTATTGGCATAAAGTGTATCTCCCGTTTGTGTTACACCACTGTTCACGGTATCTATCGATAAATCGAGGTAAACAACAGAGTCACAACCAGCGCTATTGGTTAAAGTGTAAATTGCTGAATTATTATCAGCGTAATAAGTAATGCCGTCGATCCAAGTAAAGCTGTCACAGCTAGTATGAACATCAAACCCCGTTGTGCTATGATTGATAATCAGGTTTAGGCTTACAACACTATCGCAACCAACTGTATTGCTGAGGGTGTAGCTAGCGGTATTATTACTTGCATAGTAGATAATACCATCAATCCAAGTGAAGCTATCACAGGCTACTTGCTGATCAAGACCATAAGTACTGTAGTTTATTGTTAAATCTAAAGTAATAACACTGTCGCAACCGACTGCATTACTCAAGGTATGAGTAGCATTATTGTTATTTGAATAATAAGTATTTCCATCAATCCAAACTAAACTATCACATACTGAATGAACATCAGTAAAATAAGTGCTATTATTAATCGTCAAGTCCAGGCTTACTACACTATCGCAGCCATCAGCATTTGTTAATGTGAAGCTAGCTGAGTTGTTGCTTGTATAATAAGTAGTGCCATCGATCCACACAAAGCTATCGCAGGCAACTTGCTGATCAAGTCCATAAGTACTTTGATTAATGGTAAGGTTTAATGTAACAATACTATCCCCACCTATCGAATTTGTGAGAATATAGGTAGCTGAGGTATTATTGCTTGTATAAGTAATACCATCAATCCATATATATGAGTTGCAGGCTGTTTGATAATCTGTCCCAAGAGTACTTGTTGCATATGATCCAGAACCATACTCATAGCATCCAATATCAATTGTTCCAGCGGCAATTCTATGGTTGTAATCTAAGTCGAAAGCAGGAATAAACAAGCCTGAAGTATCACCTGTGTTGATTGCTGGCGATATTGCCGATAAATGGATATTAAAATTGACTGTGTCAACAAAAGCAGGAAAAGAGTCAATGTTATTACCGCCATCTGTACCGTATGTAGGTTTCCAGTTAGCACTGCCGCTGCCTTGAATAATGCAGTTTGCGTATGTAGGACTGCTGCTACTTGTATTCAGAACCTGAACCGAATCAAGCCCCCACAAAATACAGTTATTCAGTATAGGACTACTTTCATCATTAAATATAGAACCACTATTTGAATACCAAGAAGTGTTATTAAAAAATGTACAGTTGGTGATCTTAGGACTACAAACACCTGTACTGTAGATATCGTTTGCTATAGCCCCACCATGGCTTCCTGAAGTGTTATTGATAAAACTACAGTTAATGATATCAGGCTTACACTCTCCGTTGCTACCCGCATAGTTCAGCATTGCCCCGCCTTTGTAGGAATTATAATTTCCTTGAAATACACAATTCAATATCAGTGGATTACATTCAGTGTAGAAGAAAGAGGTATTCACTAAAATACCCGCACTTGTAGCGGTATTATTTATGAATTTACAATCGATAATGGAAGGGTTTGCTTTACCAAAATAATTAGCATAATTCTGTAAAACTCCATTAGAAGTAACATGATTGTCTTTAAAGGTGCAGTTTCGAATAACGGGAGAAGATTCAATTTGTTTGCCCTGACCCTCATTATAGAAAGCATTTGAAACTCCTCCAGTTATTATTAGCCCGTCAATTTCTGTTTGATTGCTAACACCTTCGGCAACAATAATTTTATAGGAGTTGTTTGAATACAATGTATCATGTTGAATTTCACCAGATAGAATCGTCCATATTGAATCTGGGTTTCTCACTCCTCCACCAGAAGGATATCCTCCTAATACTTTTACACTATCGGGTATATTAAAGCTTTCCAAATGATTATTACTGGTAACATCAAAACCCTGATCTGGAAAATAACTGCCTTTTGCTATATGAACTGTATAAGTTGCTTTTGCATGGTACAAAGCATCCTGAAGATTATTATAAGCATTGGCCCAGTCACAGCCAGTATTATCACCTGTAGCAGCGGAGTCAACATAAATATGATTATTGAAATACTTGTTTATCGAAAATTCCAAAGAATCTGTACAGCCACTCGTATTCGATACAACTACCTTATGATGAATATTTTGCAAATTAATAGCAGGGTTCAGCGTTTCACCATTATCCCATAGAATGCTGGTGGCGCCACCCATGGATGCTAGGCTAAGTCTTGCAGTGGCAGTAGTATCCAAGCACGAATAGTACTCCATTATTTCCAATGAATCAATCACCATATAGCTTGGACTTCCCAAGTATTCAATAGCGCCAATGTCCACTGTTTGATTATTATAAATTCTTGGATTACCGAGGATATCATATTGTGCCCCTATTGGTAAGCTGTCGTTTCTGCCTGTATTGATAGCTGGTGAACAAGCTAGTAGACTGAAATCACCAATTGCGGGGTTTGTAAACAAAGGGTCCTTAAACCGATTCCCTCCTCCGTCAAATCCCAGATTATCATCCCATAACAACCTATACTCATCATTTAATATTATGCTGTTTGAAATGTACACAGTACTATTTGTATCCATTTTTATTTCGCCAGCTAAGTTATCCCACAAGATACAGTTCGTTACATAAAGTTGCGAATGGTTTGCATACAAGGCTACATCACCATCATTAGCTGTAAAAGTACAATTTACGTAAGAAACATCACAAACCGAGTTAAAGACTGCACTCCCCTGATAGGAAGAGTAATTTCCGTCAAAAACACAATTAATAATATCGGCACCATAATTCCCCTGATATCCGTTTATTGTCAATCCGCCACCATAAGTACTAGCGATATTACCAGTAAAACGACAGTTTTTGATTGTAGCTCTACCCTGTCCCATCCATGTATTAAGCATAATAGCACCTCCACGGTTCAGGCTGGTTTCATTGTAGTTAAAACTGCAGTTTTCAAATATTGGATTGCTCGTGCCTGTAGTGGAAGCAAAGTAAATAGCACCACCTTGATTGTAAGAGTAACTGCTCTCAAACACACAGGAATCGAAATATGGAGTAGCAGTAGAATAGCTGCCATTTCCAACATAAATAGAACCACCTGCTCCACCACTATATGAGTTTAAGAAAGAACAGTTTTTTACATCTGGAGAGCTAACACCATGATGATGAGCATTAAAATAGATATCACCACCCCAGTCATCCGCTCTATTATCGATAAACTTACAGTTCTCAATAATCATGCTTGAAGCACCGTAACTGGTGGCATCATCATAGATAGCGCCACCACCATCTGCTTTATTACTTATGAAAATACAGTTCCTTACTTGAGGTGAAGAAGCATTCCCATTTCCTGACCCTTTATTATGCCATCCTCCGCCTCTCTTATCAAAAGTAACAGAACCGTAGGCGGCATACCCCATAGTAATTGTAAAACCTTCCACAATCAACTCTGAGGACACATTTTCCGTAAAAATTACATGAGAAGCATTTCCACTAATGTATCCATTCTGATTTATATCTCCAGAAAGGATAGTGAGATTCTGAACCCAATCACGAGGGCCTCCACCATTTGGATACCCACCAAATAACACCACACTATCAGGAATCTCAAAATACTGTTGGCGGTTATTATTCGTATAACCAACACCTTCATCAGGAAAGTACGTTCCTTTTGCTACAAAGATTGTATCTCCTGCAAGTGCTACTGACAAAGCATCCTGCAGATCGACATACGCTGTATTCCAAGTATTTCCGTTGCATGCAAGAGTACAGGTACTCGCAGAATCAACATACAGGTTCTGTGAGAAGACAGTAGTAGAGAAAACAAATGCTGCCAAAGTAAATATCAATTGTTTCATATAGTTGAGTATGGTATGACAAAAATTCAAAATTAGCTCTTTTTGAACATAAAACAAACAAAAATGGAGAATTAAAGTGGTAAGCAAAACGCGAACCTATTGATACATGAAATTGAACGACTTAGTGAGTTAGTGTTCTAGGTTTTTGGTGTAGCAGTATGCTTGCAAAAGGCACGTTATAACAGACCAAAGTCTCGGAAAAACCCTGTTTTCCGAGGGACAAAGTAATATTTCTAATTCTCTAGCCAACAAATTATAATATTCATTATCTTTGATTTTTATAGAGAGACATCTGTTTTCCGAATGCAAATAGGTCCGTTATAAGAGACCATGCCCTCGGAAAAGCCCTTTAATGTAATTAGCATATAAATAGAGTATTACAGATTATTTTTTGTTTTTAATATGTTACTAAATGAATATATTTCATAATCATGAGGTCGGCAGTTCAACGCTAAACACCCCAATAGAGTGGCTCAGAAACAAAGTAATTTTGAATTACCAAAAAGGAAATTAATTTTAGGATCAGAAGGATATGGAAATTAATAAAATTATTTTACAGAAAATAAAAATGATAATGGCTATTGTTTTAGCCATTATCATTTTTGAGAATTGTCATACTTCAAAAGTAATATCTTCCAATTCAACAAGTCTAGATACATTGAATAGCTATAGTGGAACATCTGGCTATTTCATTGATGAAAGAGATGGTAAGAAGTATAAATGGGTAAGAATAGGAGATCATAAATGGATGGCAGAAAACTTGGCATATAAAGCAGATTCAGGCTGCGTTGCTTTTAAGCACAAAGAACGAAAAGTTAAGAAGTATGGTTATTACTACGGTTGGGAAACAGCCATACAATCATGCCCTGAAGGCTGGCATTTACCTACAGAAAACGAAATAAATGATTTGAAAAAATATATTGGCGATTACAATTACAATGCTTTTGACTCTTTGAAAAAGAATAATGATTATGGATTAAACTTGAAAAGATATGGTTATTATGATTTTGAGAAGGGTGAATTTTTAAATATTAGACTACCTTTTTTAGGCCAATCTGAATTTTGGGCTTCGGATTCCTATTTAACCAAAAGTGGGCAAAAATGCTGTACTACTTTTTATAAAGATTATTTTTGGAGGAGATCTGGAAGTTCATCTAAAACAAGTGAAACTTATTTGCCAGTTAGGTGTGTAAAGAAATGTTTATAATTATGGACTATAAATACGATGGTGCTAGGTATTATGATAGTGAGTTGTCGGTTTGGCTAAGTGTGGATCTGTTGAGTGATAAGTTTCCTGGAATATCCCCGTATGCTTACTGCTATCATAATCCATTAAATTATATTGATCCTTGGGGACTGGAAGGGATTGAAGATCCCAATGAGCTGACTCCTAAAAGTGTATTAACTGTGAAGAGTTTTTTCAAACAACTTATTACTCCTTATAGACATGTGGACACTTATGAAATTCGTACGTATTCATATGATAAAAGAGTAGTCAAATTTAATGGAGGTGCTGCGAATATTTTTCTTGAATTACTTCAATGGGGTTTAGAAAATAGAAAATAATAAAAATAAATATGATAAAATTGAATCCTCTAAAATATACAGTGCTAATTTTAGTTACAAGCTTATTTGCTTCTTGTGTTACTCCTGAATTGGATATACCTAGAAATAATTTTGTAATACCCGATTCGATAATGTCTTTTTTTCCACATTTGCAAGATAGTAGTAAGCATTCTTCTGGAAAATTGGTTGATGCTTTTTATAATTCAGAACCACTAGATAAACCATATATTCCTTCAGAATTTGAGGTTTTATACATTTGTTTAATTTACAAGTATGATAGTGATCAATTATATTTAAATAGGAAAAATGATTTAAGATTAAAGTCGAAGAGAAATTTAGCTTCTGAAGAAAGTGAATACAACATAATAAGTTCAGAGGAGCATCTGCTAAAATTATATAGTATCAATGATTTGGTTCAGATATTTAATCTAAATAATGATTTCTTTTTACCCAATTTTCGGGAAGTATTCCAACAATATTTACCTTTTGATCTTAATGACAATACAAATTGTGGCCTACCAGCTGATTTTCAGATTTATGTATTAGAGCATGATTTTGCAAATGTAATAGAGGAATCATATGCATATAATTGGAATTTATTACCTGAATCCATTAAGCAAGGTTATACTTCAGGTGTCGCTGTAAATGACTCTAAGGCGTTGATTGTTTATTGGGCAGTTGCATGGTAATTTCCCTCGTCTCCTCAACTCTCCATGAGTTAACAATCGAAGCGAAGACCTTAAAAAAGAGATTAAGGAGGATAAGAAAAAAATAACCGAACTAAAAAAGGAATTGGAAATTATTGAAGAAAGGTTTACTTATGGTAAAATTCCTGAGAATTTATATCAAAAATTTTCTAGTAAGTTAGAAAAGCAAATAATCATATTAGATGAAAAAATTAGTAACGAAAATTATTCAACATCTTACCAGTCTGAAAAGATAAAATTAATAATTGAAAAAACTCAAAAGCTCGATAAACTCTAGCTTAGCGGAACATTTCAGTTTAAAAAGAGCTTGCAAAAAGCTATGTTTCCTAAAGGGATGGTCGTTCAGGCAGATACTAAGCAAGTTCTAACCGATAATATTAATGAGGTATTTCATATAATGAGCTATTTTACAGAGAAATGCAAGCAAATAAAAAGCGGACAGTCAATGAAAAATATTGACTTGTCCGCTTCAGTACCCAGGGCCGGGGTCGAACCGGCACGAGTGTTACCTCATTGGTGTTTGAGACCAACGCGTCTACCAATTCCGCCACCTGGGCATTTGTTTAGGAATTTGGAAGTGCAAAGATATGTTTTTTTTGAAATAGAAACACTAAAATATTAATATGAAAAACAGCTCCAAACCACTTCCTTTAACCCAAATCTGAATAATCTTAAAATAATATATATCAAGTGATTGATGTGGTAAAGATTTATACCCTATTTTTACGGATAATTATAAATCAAATCAGTATTTTTATGAAAAACCGATTCTTTCTTTATCTAAGTGTTATCGCAATCGTCATTATATTGGGGTCTGCAATATCAAACGTGTCACATTCACCTGGTGCAAAAACCGGTTCCCCAGCCGATGGTGCAGACTGCAGTGCCTGTCATACAGGATCTGCACAAACAGCAATTAGTTGGATCTCGAGCAATATTCCAGTAGGCGGATACGCTCCTGGAACAAAATATACGATTACTCTTACGGGCATACATTCGGGTGTTGCAAAATTTGGTTTTGAAATTACTGCCGAAGATGCTACTAAGGCAAAAAAGGGCGTTTTTACTATAACCAATGCTAATGAAACACAACTTACCAATCTGGCGCACGCTGTTACTCATACAGGCAACGGATTGACTCCATCCAACAACACCAAATCTTGGTCGTTTGATTGGACCGCTCCTGCGACTGGTAGTGGTGGTGTTACCTTTTACGCTTCGCTAAATGCTGCTGATGGGAATAATGCCACTTCTGGAGATGTTATTTATAACACTAATTATACATATAACGAAGACCTTAGTATTGGAATGAATAGTGAGGGCCTGGCTAATTCGTTTAATATTTTTCCTAATCCCGCCAATAATGTACTAAGTATCGAAACTTCATCAATTCAATATTATGATATTAAAATATTAGATTTAACTGGCAAACTAATTATTAGTGATCAGTTTAATGGTGGTTTAGAAAGTGTGGATATTAATATTTCAGATCTTCCCAAAGGGTCGTATATCATTCAGATACAAAATAAAGACGCCCAATTTTCTGAGCTATTTATCAAGCGATAAATCAAATAAAAATTCAATAGCACCCTAGGGACTAGGGTACTATTGAATGCATTATAAATACCTTTATAGTATGGAAATGGAACTATTTTCGGATGAGTATTTTATGAAAGAAGCTCTAAAAGAGGCACGCCAAGCCTTCGAGGAGAATGAAGTGCCAGTTGGTGCGGTAATCGTTTGCAATAAACAAATTATCGCACGCGCTCATAATATGACTGAAAAGCTAAATGATGCCACCGCTCATGCTGAGATGCTAGCCATAACGGCTGCTGAAAACTATTTAGGGAGTAAGTATCTTAAAGACTGTATATTATATGTCACCCTTGAGCCTTGTGTAATGTGTGCTGGCGCTAGCTACTGGACCCAAATAAGTGGAATTGTGTATGGTGCATCTGACGACAGACATGGACACAAAAAATCAGGAGACAAATTGCTTCACCCTAAAACGAAACTGATGGGTGGATTAATGGAAAAAGCATCTTCGGATTTACTAAAAAAATTCTTTCTTAAAAAGAGATAACTACTTAGATTTCATACGTTTAGCATAACTATTTTTTCCACCACACAGGGTGCACCAAAATCTGTACTTTTTTTCCGGGCGCTATATTTTTTAAGGTTTTCATAAAACTTTTAAAACTCCCACCTGAGACATTCCACACCCCTCCCACATCAGAAAAGTACAAATCATGATCCACATGATATGCTTCATAATAAAAGCCATATTGCTGTAAAGAGTATGAGCCCAATGGATAAACTTTTCCTCTAAAGCTAAACGAAGACCTATTAGTAAAGTTTGAATACATTTCAAAGTTAACTACATGAGCTTTTTGAGCAACTGTCGATCCATGTGCTGCCGAACCAAATATCTGAATTTCTTTTCTTCGTAAGAATGAAATATCATCACTATTTACCTGCTTAGGATCCATTTTATAGGTAACCATAACTGTAAGCAAATCGTTATGAATTCCGATCTCACAGCCACTATTTTCTATTGACTTATAGATGGGCAACATGGATGAAAATCGATTAAGCTCCTTTCTAGAATACTTAGCAAAATAAGGTGCTGTGGGCAAAATATACCATGTGGAAGAAAGTCCAAAATCTTGCTCTAATCGAGCCATTTCAAGTGCCTTGAATGGATGCCAATCAATATCATGCCGTAGTCCAACTACGACTAGCGAATCATTTCTTTTACAGCTTCGAAATTGATTAATGGGCAATACGACATATCGATCTTTTTGCAATTCGGTCAGTAATTCCTCATACTGCTTATAGCTAAATACTGCTCGAGAATCATTGGTTTTACGCACATAATGCTCTACTTCATCAACAGTAGGGTCACTACCTAAAGTATATTCTTTCTTACAATTTGTAATTAAGGCAACAACAATAAGCAGAATAGATATAAATATATATTTATTCATAATAATCTATTTATCAAAAATAGGAATCTCAATGTCATTTATTTTCTCATCAATTTGATCAAAAATATCAACACCATTATCTTTCACCATAGGAAATACGAAAGGAGCAATGCTTTTCACGGGTTCGTATAGGTGTGATTTTTGTTGCATATCCTCATCAACAAGGCTCTCCTCAACACCAAATGTGGTAAGTATAAAAATCAAAACACTTAAAATAAAACTTACCTTTAACAGTCCAAACAAGGCTCCCGCCAATTTATTAATAAAGCTAAGCATCAGTAAATTCACAACTTTCTCAAGACTCTTACCAAACAGCATCACCATTATTACCACCCCAATGAATGTAATTGTAAAAGAAATAATATTCATATACTGACTGTGAAAATCAAATTTATCTCGAAGAAAATCCGCTGTATAAAAGGAGAAATTGCCAGCAATATAAATACCCAATAACAAACCCAGCAATGTGGCAAGTTCAATTATCAAACCCTTGGAAAAACCCTTATAGGTAAACCACGCGATGGGAATAATTAAAATAATATCTAACACACTTATGGGCATAATTAATTATTTTGGTCGAATACGTTTAAGAATTTCTGTGGAAAAAATAAAATCATTAAGTTCTTTATTGTCTGTTTTCATAAATTCTGCCTTACCCCCTTGCCACCACACATGACCTTGATGAATAAAACTAATATTATCGCCATGCTCAATCACAGAGTTCATATCATGAGTATTGATAATTGTTGTAATTTGGAATTCCTCTGTAATTTCAGCTATTAGATGATCAATCACCACGCCTGTTCGAGGGTCGAGACCCGAATTAGGCTCATCACAAAACAAGTACTTGGGATTAAGTGCAATTGCTCGTGCAATAGCCGCACGCTTTTGCATTCCTCCGCTAATTTCTGAAGGAAGTTTATTCGTTGCTTCAATCAAGCCAACTCTTTCAATGCAAAAATTCGCACGTTCTTTTTGTTCATCAACTGACATCTTTGAAAACATTTGCAAAGGAAAAAGTACGTTTTGCTCCACTGTCATGGTATCAAACAGCGCACTACCTTGAAATAACATTCCAATCTCTGTACGCACTTGTTTTCGCTCGTTTTCATTCATTAGAGTAAAATTGCGATCATTGAAATAAATACCCCCATTATCTGGTTCAAGAAGCCCTACCATGCATTTAATTAACACTGTTTTTCCTGAACCACTCTGTCCAATAATTAAATTCTTTTTGCCTTTTTCAAAATTAATATTAATATCAAAAAGCACCTGCTTATCATCAAAGGATTTGTCTATATTTTTAACTTCAATCATCCTAGAATCAATTTGGTGAGAACTAGATTCATAACTAGAATGGCAATACTACTAGAAACCACTGCTTTAGTGCTCGCGCGCCCTACATCCTCAGCTCCACCTTTGGCGTAATAACCATAAAAAGTTGAAACACTAACAATGATAAAGGCGAAAACTACCGATTTAATCAACGCATACACAATTTCAAAAGGAACAAAGTAAAAATTAAGCCCGTCAATGAAATCATTAGAACTTACTATACTCCATATCGTTGCGGCTGCATATCCTCCACCCATTCCCACCATCATACTTATGGCAATAAGAAATGGAAACGACAATAATGCTGCTATTATTTTTGGTAAAATAAGATGATTGGCCGAATTTACTCCCATTATTTCTAGCGCATCAATTTGTTCTGTAACACGCATAGTACCAATCTGTGATGAAACACTTGACCCGATTTTACCCGCCAATATTAAACTTACAATAGTAGGCGAAAATTCTAAGATTAAGGATTCACGCACCCCATAACCAATAGTATATGCTGGAATTAATGGATTTTCTAGATTATAGCCTGCTTGAATCACCAATACAGCACCCATAAAAGAGGAAATAATAAATACAATTCCCACCGAGCTTATTCCAATAGATGAAATCTCATTTATTAATTGTTTAAAGAAGTAGCGATGATTTAGTGGTTTACCAAACGACCGTTTCATTAGTAATAAATACCTTCCAAACAGGGTAAAAAAGTTCATGTTTAATATTTTTACTAAAATACTGATAATATTTTACAAATACTCAAAATACTCCCCACAGTTTTTAGCCATCATTAATCGCAGACACAAGACTCCTGAGCAAGCTTAAAGGGAATAGTCATCTACCATTCCAAGATATTACGAAAATCGTAGTACTCAGGATTCGACACATACTCTCTTGCCTCCTCATAATCACCCGCATCAAGATACTGTAGGCCATCCTCAAAAACCATTTTTGATCGCTCCGAATCGATATCTACCAATCGAGGTTTAACTTTCCCATTTTCATCCTCCACATCTTTCAAAAACAATGGAGTGATATTCCCCAACGAATCCGCAGTAACCATACAACCCGTATAACCTGAATCGTAAAGTCGTTTGGTCCCCATTCCTAATAAGCTACAATACATCAAATCGTAGGCAATAGGCATAATACAACGTAACTCATAACCTAATTCCACCGGACGACTCTTTACATCAAGCTTCAACTCCTTGAGATGCTTTGTAAGTAATAGGTTGAATATATGAGCTTTACTAACCGTTCCCAACTCTGGGTGACCATGGTCATCAAATGTAAAATTAATTCCTGTAGCCTTTATTTCCTCATCGGTCATAAAATGAAATACTCCCTCACTAATAATAGCAGCGCCATATTCAAAGCCCAGTATTTTGCGTTTTATGATCGCGGAAATAATTAATCGGGTAATTTTATTTGTAGTAATCTTTGTCTTATTAAACATTTCAGGAATAATAATCATAGGAAATCGAACCGATGATCCAATCCCAAAAGCCAAATGACCAGCTTCACGTCCCATGGCTGATATTACAAACCAGTTGCCACTAGTACGAGCATCCTCATATACCGTATTTGCAATTTTTACTCCTTCGTGCTTGGCCGACTGATAACCAAAAGTGGATATTCCTTCAGGCAGAGGAAGATCGTTATCAATTGTTTTCGGCACATGAATATTTTGCAACTTCACATTGTTGTTGCGTAAATATTGCGATAGTCGGTTAGCTGTAGAGGCTGTATCATCGCCACCAATAGTTACCAAAAGCTTTACATTATTACTTGTAAAAAATGCAGTACTGAACTCATCATCTTTAGGTTTATGACGACTCATTTGAAGCGCTGACCCGCCAATGTTATGAATGCGATCGGCAAAGCGATAATCAATATCTTCAATATTCGGCGACTCCATTAACAAACCACGATAACCTCCATGGATGCCAATTACACGATAACCCGATTTTAGAAATACCCGAGCAACCGAACTGATTACTGCATTAATTCCTGGAGCTGGTCCTCCACCACATAATATTGCTACTGATTCCTTCATTTAATAGTGTGTTTTTTGTTTTTTGAAAGGCAAAGGTAAGTGTTTTTTGTTTTAAGATTAGTCTCAAAAAAGAGCAGTTTTTAAGACTCTATTCATAATCATTCTAAATACTGATAATACTCGCCGACTGCATGTATCTTTACAACAATTTGTTAAACAAATATTTATATTATTATTTAGAATTTACCTATCGTTTTTTATTTCTAGTTTTGCCTAATAATAAATTTACAATTTATGAGCAACAAAATTCTAATACTCGGTGGAGGGTTTGCTGGACTAGAAGCAGCAATCAAAATGCGGAAAAAGAAATACGATGTAACTTTAGTTTCAGATCGGCCCTATTTCTTTATTTATCCTATATCTATATGGATTCCAACGCATAAAAAGAGTTTTGAAGATGTTCAAATTGACTTAAAGGTTTTGGCCAAAAAGCATGGATTTAATCTGGTGCTCGACAAGGCTGTTGGTTTAAATACTGAAAATAATGAGGTGCAATTGGAAAATTCAAAACTAAATTACGATTACCTCATCATTGCTTTAGGAATGCATAAAGTGAAAACTCCAGGCATGGAGCACACTCTTACTATTTGTGGCAAGCCTGAAGAGTCACTTAGTATCCGAGACCGCCTAGACAAATTAGTTGAACAAGGAAGTGGTCGTATTGCTATTGGTTTTGGTGGCAATCCGAAAGACCCCACTGCAACGGCTGTTCGAGGAGGGCCTGCCTTTGAATTATTATTCAATTTTAGTCACTACCTCAAGCAAAAGAGCTTGCGAGACAAGTTTGAGATTACTTTTTTTGCCCCAATGAAAGAACCTGGCAAACGTATGGGTGAAAAGCCTTATAAAAAGATGGATGTCTTTTTCAAGCATTATAAAATCAATACTCGCTTGGGTAAAAAAATTGACCATTTTGATCATGATGCTGTGGTTTTTGGTGACGATAGCCGTCTTGAAAGTGACTTAACTATTTTTATTGCCGCAGGTAGTGGACATAGTTTTATCGAAAACTCTAACTTACCAACCAGTGAGGCGGGTTTTGTACGCATTAACGAATTGTGCAGAGTACAAAGCCATCGAAACATTTACGCAATAGGTGATATTGCTGCAATTGCGGGGCCTAATTGGGCTGCAAAGCAAGGGCATCTGGCTGAGGTAATGGCCGATACAGCAGCCTTTAATATTCACAACGAAATTCGCTCTGTAGGCAAACGTAAAAGCTATTGGGAGCACTTAAATATAGTATGTGTTATGGATTCAGGAGACGGTGCGGCCTTTATTAAACGTACCAAAAATACAGAGTTTATCATACCTTTACCTATTATTGGTCATTGGATGAAAAAAGGCTGGGGATGGTATTTTAAACATTCCAAACTGAAAAATATCCCACGTATTCCTGGCATGTAGTTGTTTTATCACACTTTCATTTTTTTCTATTTCATCAGTAGGATAAAATCAGTATGTCCTCTATTTTCTAGCTTCATATTTCATACAACTATTTTCAAAACATTTGTCTTACCTTTACTCAATCAAACAAATACAAATAGCATGAAAAATATAATCCTTTTTATCGCCATTCTACTACCATTTAGTTTATTCGCTCAACCGAAAAACATAATGATAAGCGACACACTAAACCCTGAAGAACCTAGTATATTTATTAACCCTAAAAATCCAGCATTGATTATGGCAGGGGCTAATATTCACAAAACCTATCTGTCATTAGATACGGGCCGTACTTGGACAATGTCAGAAATGACCTCAAACTATGGCGTTTGGGGCGATCCATGTATTAGTGCCGATACTGCGGGTAATTTTCTTTTTCTACACCTCTCTAACCCGCCTCAAGGTCAAGGGGCTTGGATTGATAGAATTGTTTTTCAAAAATATGAAACTCAAAACCAAATTTGGACCACCGATACCTTTATGGGATTGAGCAGTACTCCACAAAAAGCCCAAGATAAAGAATGGATTGCAGTAGACCCAAGCAATAATAATATGTACGTTACATGGACCGAGTTTGACAAATATGGATCAAGCGACCCACTAGATAGTAGTCTAATCCTGTTTTCGAAATCAACTGATGGGGGAAACTCATGGGGCAGTCCAATTCGTTTAAGCAAACAAGCGGGAGATTGTATTGATAGTGATAATACCGTTGAAGGGGCTGTGCCAGCCATTGGCCCCAATGGGGAAATTTATGTAGCATGGGCAGGCCCCAACGGCTTAGTCTTTGACCGTAGCACCGACCAAGGAAACACGTGGCTTAACAATGATATTTCCATCGACCCTATGCCTGGTGGCTGGGACTATGATGTAGCAGGTATTTCGCGTTGCAATGGCTTACCAATAACCAAATGTGATGTGAGTGGAGGCCCACATAATGGTACTATTTACGTAAATTGGACTGACCAAAGAAATGGGCAAACCAATGTGGATGTATTCCTCTCCAAATCCATTGATGGAGGCAATACTTGGTCAAGCCCCTTACGAGTTAATAATGATACTACTCAACAACCTCAATTCTTCACTTGGATGGATGTTGACCAGTCAACGGGTTATCTATATTTTATATTTTATGACCGTCGAAATCAAACAAATAACCTTACAGATGTTTATTTAGCAATATCTAAAGATGGCGGTTTAACATTTGAAAATTATGAAATTAGCGAATCCCCTTTTATGCCCTCTCATACTGTTTTCTTTGGCGACTATAACAATATTAGTGTGCAGAATGGAATCGTGCGACCAATATGGACACGCCTACATTATGGCAAACTAAGTGTTTGGACTGCTATTATCAATCCTGATACACAATTAGGACTAATTGAAAAGAATAATTTGGAAAATATTCCGCAAACCAAAGTGTACCCCAATCCAATTCAAGATCAAGTATACTTTTCATTCAAATTAAACAAAAAGGAAACTGTTAATCTGAGGGTGGTAGATATTAAAGGAAGAGTAATATCGAATTTAATAGAAAGCCAAATTCACAAGCCAGGACTTTACATCGAAACCTTTTCTCCAGCATATTTCGAATTAAGTTCAGGAACATACTTTTTCGTACTATCAACTGATAACAATCAGATTACTAAGAAGTTTATACTTAATAAGTAGATATTGTCAATTTAGGGCAATTCTTAAAAATGTTTAATATTATATAATAATATAGTTTTTCTTAACAACAAGTATATTATACACTATGTATCATGGCTTTATATAGCATAATAATATCATAATATATATTCACTAATATTCTATATTACTGATTATCAATTATATTAATATTTGCCAAAAGAGATAAAAAGTAAAGTTTTTTTGGTTTTTCATCTTATTAGGTTTTTCTTTGCATTGTGTTTAACCAAAAAATATTAAAAACATGTCAGACATAGCAACTAGAATTAACGCGATTATCGTTGACAAATTAGGAGTTGATGAGAGCGAAGTAACACCTGAAGCAAGTTTTACTAACGACTTAGGTGCAGATTCATTGGATACTGTAGAGTTAATTATGGAATTCGAAAAGGAATTCAATATTGCAATTCCAGATGATCAAGCCGAGAACATCGGTACCGTAGGTGATGCAATCACATACATTGAAAACAACACAAAATAGTAAAACTCATTTTATGAATTTAAGACGAGTAGTTGTAACAGGACTAGGCGCACTTACTCCATTAGGAAATACTGTTCCAGAATTATGGGATAGTTTGATTAATGGAGTGAGTGGTGCTGCTCCTATTAAGAACTTTGACGCCAGTAAATTCAAAACCCGTTTTGCTTGTGAGGTTAAAGATTATAATCCTTTGGATTATTTTGACCGTAAAGAAGCACGTAAGTTAGACCCATGTGCTCAATTTGGGATGATTGCTGCTGATCAGGCTGTAGCCGATAGTGGTTTGAATCTTGAAGATGAGGATTTAGGACGCATTGGAGTTATTTGGGGATCCGGTATCGGAGGCCTAAAGACATTCTCTGATGAGGTAACTAATTTTTCAAAAGGAGACGGTACTCCCAAGTTTAACCCTTTCTTTATTCCTAAGATGATTGCTGATATTACAGCAGGTCATATTTCGATGAAGTATGGTTTTATGGGACCGAATTTTACAACGGTATCTGCGTGCGCTTCAGCAGCAAATGCCATGGCCGATGCATTGATGTACATCCGATTCGGCAAAGCCGACGTTTTCGTTACAGGAGGAAGTGAAGCTTCTATTTACGAGGCTGGTGTTGGGGGTTTTAACGGCATGCATGCCATTTCAACCCGGAACGACGAGCCCGCTAAAGCTTCAAGACCTTTCAATAAAGACCGTGATGGTTTTGTAATGGGAGAAGGTGGAGCATCAATGGTGTTCGAAGAGCTAGAGC
This sequence comes from Bacteroidales bacterium, assembly GCA_023146135.1. Lineage (GTDB taxonomy): Bacteria > Bacteroidota > Bacteroidia > Bacteroidales > UBA1556 > UBA6267. Next base: position 28,333 of record JAGLCR010000002.1, on the reverse strand, counting down.
ATGCGCTCGCTCGAGGAGCTAAAATCTACGCTGAAGTAGCAGGTGCAGGACTTTCTGGCGATGCTTATCATATGACAGCTCCACATCCTGAAGGTGCAGGTGCTGCCAAAGCAATGAAAGAAGCAGTACTTGACGCTGGTTTGAAACTTGAAGATATTGATCATATCAATACACATGGAACCTCTACCCCTGTGGGTGATGTTGCTGAACCAAAAGCTATTGTAAGTCTTTTTGGGGATCATGCTAAAGATATTTACATCAACTCTACTAAGTCGATGACTGGCCACTTACTAGGCGCAGCAGGTGCAATCGAAGCAATCGCTTCTATTCTTGCTGTAAAAGAAGGAATTATTCCTCCAACAATTAACCATACAGAACTTGACCCTGCAATTCCTAAATTGAATTTCGTATTCAATAAAGCAAAAAAAGCAGATATCAAGGTTGCTTTAAGCAACACCTTTGGTTTTGGTGGGCATAATGCTTCTATTATTTTCAAAAAATTTACTGACTAAGCCTTGGTAATCGATATTAAAGGATCGATTAGAGCCAAGTTCTCTAAAGAGAATCGTGAGCTTATTGATACATTGAAAAATATTTTCGGGTTTTATCCCGGAAATATTTTTTTATATCAGCTAGCCTTTCGTCACAAATCGGTGGCCGATGAGTTACAACCTGGTGTTAAAAACAGCAACGAACGCTTAGAATACCTTGGAGATGCTATTCTTGATGCAGTAGTAGCAGACTACCTTTTTAAAATTTATCCCTATAAAGACGAAGGTTTTCTTACAAAAATGCGCTCCAAAATGGTGAGCAGAGCCCAGTTAAATAGCCTTTCTACAAAACTAGGAATCACTAAACTAATTCAAGCAACTAAAGACGTACGCAGTCAACCCAAATCATTGAGGGGAGATGCTTTTGAAGCTTTTATTGGCGCTCTCTATATTGACAAGGGTTATGACTTTACTAAAAAGGTGATTATAGAGCGTATCATAAAACTCCACTTAGATATCGACGAACTTCAGCATACCGAAACCAATTTTAAAAGTCGATTAATTGAATGGGCACAAAAAGAAAAGCATACTATAGAGTTTAGATCATCCAAATCTTCTTCTGGTGGTAATAAATTACTTCACACTGTAGAGCTTTTTATTAATGGCGAAATGGTTTCCACAGCCCAAGATCGAGCAATAAAAAGTGCTGAACAGCGTGCTGCCGAAATTGCTTTTCAAAAGGAGAGTGTTTTTGGATCTATGGATAACTAAATCCCTTCTTACATTTTTATTGTTAGTCACCCATTTTCTTTATCTTTGTTTTTGTAAAAAAATCATACTATGAAAACAAAACTTACCCTTTTATACCTATTTATCTTTTTGCCTTTTTTTATTTTTTCACAATATCAAAGTAAAACGATATTAGTTAAAATACTTCCTAAATATGCCGTTGAATTTTCAAATAATCAAGCTCTAAGTCAAATCCTTCAAGAAAGCAAGGGAACTATTCAACAGATTTTTCCAAAACATAAAAAGCCAAACGAAGAATATGACCGATATGGACACCAATTGGTTGATCTAAGTTTGTGGCATCAGTTAGTTTATAAATCTGATATTCCAGAAACGTCTATTATCAATAAATTGCAAAAGATTGGCATATTTAAATATGTTGAACAACGTCCATTAAATACTCTTTTTTATACTCCTAACGACCCCAAAAGAGGAAATCAATGGTATTTAGATATTATTCATGCCTATGATGCATGGGATGTGGAAATGGGTGATACCAATGTGGTAGTTGGAGTTACTGATACGGGTATTGATCGTGTTCACGAGGATTTAATTGATGGAATTAAATACAATTATCAAGATCCCGTTGATGGTATTGATAACGACAATGATGGATTTCTAGATAACTTTTGTGGCTGGGATGTGGGTAACAATGATAATAATCCGCAATGGGGGCCAATAGGTCATGGCACTTTTGTATCAGGCTTTGTATCTGCTGTGCCCGATAATGGCGTTGGTATTGCTGGTGTGGGGTATAACATAAAAACTCTCCCCGTAAAAATTGATGATACTGAAGGCAAGTTAACGCGTGATTATGAAGGAATAGTATATGCTGCAGATAAATTTTGCGCTGTGATAAATTGCGCATGGGGTGGTCCAGTTTTCACGCAATTTGGAAAAGATGTAGTTAATTATGCAACATTTAATCGAAATGTTTTGGTCGTAGCAGCATGTGGCAATAGTAATAGTTCCGTTTGGATGTACCCTGCATCATACGATATTGTATTAAGTGTGGCAGCAACCGACTCCTTGGATGTACGATGGGCACAATCGTCCTATGGCAGCATGGTTGACATGAATGCACCAGGCACATTTGTTTACTCAACTTGGCCCGGCAATGTTTATTTTAGCTCACACGGAACCAGTTTCTCTTCCCCCATGGTTGCAGCTGCGGCCGCCTTGGTAAAATCGCATTACCCATGGATGAATGCTTTACAACTTGGCGAGCAAATGAGAGTATCGGCTGATATTATTGACACCATCGCTGGCAATATCCCTACCAAAGACTTTATGGGTTCAGGCAGACTTAATATGCATAAAGCTTTAATTGATACTACGAGTCCTGCCCTTCGATTTGAAAATCAGATTATTAGTTTTTCAACAAATGATTATTCTGACACTATTTCTATTAGTGGCGACTTTATCAATTACCTTTCACCTTCTTCTTCGGCATTAAAAGCTACAATTAGTACTACTTCGCCCTATCTATTGATTTTGAATTCCACTTTCAATATTGGACAATTACCTACAAATGGAATTGTAAATAATAACAATAATGCTTTTAAAATTAGAATTTTACCCAGTATTCCTTTGGGGTATCAAGCAGATATTAAAGTAACATATTCTGACGGCAACTACTCTGGATTTGAGTTTGTACGAATTGAATTGAATAAAGATTTTATAAATATAGACACCAATAAAATCGCATTAACACTCACTTCAAACAGCCGACTTGGTTATAATGATGACTATCAAAATCAAGGTGTAGGTATGGTTTATAAAGGAGGCCGAAGTATGCTATCGTATGGAGGGCTATTAGTAGCTACTTCTGGAAATCAAGTCTCTGATAATATCTATGGACAACAAGGATATGACCATGACTTTAAGACTATTGTACCCATAAAAGAAATCCTAAATCCAAGTCAGGGTGATCAAGCATTCTTTTGTGAGTTTAATGATGATAATGCCAGTTTTAGTAAGCTAAATATTAAAGTGAAGCAGTTCTCATATGCCTATAATCAAGCAGGCAAAGACCAATTTGTAATCTTAGAATATCACATTTTCAATTTAGGTAATGCTCCACTTACTAATTTGCATACTGCACTTTTTGCCGATTTCGACATTGAAAAATCATCGGCCAATAAAGCAAGTCATGACCCTACACATAGATTAGCATACACCTATCCCACATCGGGGGGAAAGCATGCTGGCCTGATGATTTTGGAAGGGATAAATACTAATATCTACAATATTGATAACGATGGCAAAAATGGTAGCGTAAGAATTTATGATGATTTTTACGGCTTTGAAAAATTTCAAACCATGACACAGGCACGTGATTCAGCTGGTTATGGAAACGGTGGCGATGTATCAAACATGATCAGTGCTGGGCCATATACTATTGCTAAGAACGATAGTATAGTGGTAAGTTTTGCAGTGCTTGTGGGCGATCACCTACATGATTTGAAGCAAGTAGCTCAAGAGGCTTACGATACATACTATAATACGGCCAGTATTTCTAATCAGCAAGAAAAAGAACAAAGTCTGTACCTTTATACCGGTCAACCCAACCCATTTTCTTCAAAAACAAAAATTACAATTATCAATGATAAAAAGCAGAATATACAACTATCTGTTTATGATAATCTTGGTCAATTACGAAAAAAATGGACGGAGAATAAACTCCCTAAAGGCACTTATCATTTTATACTAAATGCAGGAGAATTGAGGCTCAAATCAGGAGTGTATCATTTGGTATTATCATCTTCAAATGAACATTATAGCCGTAAACTTATCCTTATTGAATAGTGAAGTATCTCTTAATAATTATCCTTCTGTCTTTCGCTGGAAATCTATATTCCCAGGATACAATTATGAAAATAAATGGAGAAGTTATCCAAGCGAAAATCATAGATACTGAAGGTAATGTCATTAGATTTAATAAGTACAATGAAACTGAAAACACCTTATATATTATTACAAAGGATCAAGTTGCTTTGATCAAATATAAAACAGGAGAAATACAAAAATTTATTTCAAGTAAGAGTGTACAAGCAGAAACAGCAGAAGTAAGCTCCGCTTATACAAAAAAAACTTTCTTTTTAGGTGGGCATTTTGCAATTGGAAACGGAGCAGTACAAAATGATGTTTTAGGTTTTTTCGACTTTAATAAAGCAACTAATTTTGGAGCCGAATTGGGGTACTATTTTAATAATGTACTTGGGCTAAAAACAGGAGTTTCTTACTTAACTATACCTTATGGGAAGCATGATGAGAAATCTACTTCTTTACTCGGCATACCCACTACTATGGTAGTATCCATAGGTAATAAGGTGGGTTTCTACACAGAAATTGGAGCTGTTTTTTATTTTCAATCAAACAATAACAACCCAATTATTGCAGCGGAAAATATGATAGGTTTTCATATGACCTCTGATAATATTGATTTTAAGTTAGGTTTCTTACTAAATTTTACTTTTAAAGAAAAACCTAAGGAGCTAAATACTGGAAGTGTATTTATGGGGATCAATGCAGGTATAAGTATCTACTTATAATATGTGGTAGCTATCAACCTAAATTGGAAAAATGCAAATGTTTTGACTTACGAATCATCACTTGTAAGTTTCCAATCGGGAAACTACATGCCAATTTAAATTTATAACCTACGTTTTTTGCCTTATCTTTGTTCAGCACATATTTATTGACAAATATTAATTTATGGGTATATTACTAAACATGTCATTTCATATTCCATTTTGGCCCCTGGCACTTGTCATCGGTTTGGCGTGGGCGGCACCTGTTCTGCTTTCTCTTTTTCGAATTACTAAAGTTCCTACGGTTATAGCTGAGATAATACTCGGGTATATTTTAGGACATTTTATGCTCGATCATATCACAAGTGAAAGCATGAAAATTTTAGATTTTCTCGCACTAGCTGGTTTTATATTCTTAATGTTTTTAAGTGGGCTGGAGATTAACGTAGACCAAATCACAGCCTCACTACCGCGAAAAAAACTAAGCCTTGCAAGTTTTTTAAAGAATCCATTGCTTGTGGGAATTAGTCATTTTCTTCTAGCTTTGATTTTATCCTATATCAGCACACTGGTTCTCGCACAAATCATCGATATTCCAAACCTCTGGTATTTCTCATTAATCATGGTAACTACCTCGGTAGGAATTATTCTTCCGGTGCTAAAAAACCGTGGCGAAATTGCAGGGCATTACGGTCAAATGATTATCATAGCCGCAGCAGTAGCCGATATTTTTAGCATCATTTTATTCTCTTTTACTGCTTTTACACTGAAACATGGATTCAAAATCGAACTCCTCTATATCTTCGTTCTTTTCTTTGCACTCTACATTTTCACTATTGTAGGTCGACGATTAAAGCAGATTCCTATATTCAAAAAGATGGGATATCAATTTTCCCATTCAGCATTACAAATTCGAGTGCGCGGAACTATTTTAGTAATTCTTGGTTTTGTAGTAATAGCACAATTTATTGGCGAAGAAGAAGTGCTACTTGGAGCTTTCCTTAGCGGATTATTACTCTCCAGTTTTATGCATAAAGAACGCTCTCTCCTTATTGTAAAAATGGATGGAATGGGCTTCGGCTTCTTTATCCCCATCTTCTTTATTATGGTGGGCATGAAATTCGATACTTCTGCTTTTGCAGAATTCGACTCTTCCATAATTTGGTTTTTAGCTGCCCTATTGGTGATTCTTTTTACCGTTAAAATTATTCCATCAATGATATGGTCTCGGATATTTGGTTTCCGAAGAGCATTAGCAGGTGGTTTTCTAATGTCGTCAAGATTAAGCTTAATCATTGCAGCCTCAGCCATTGGTCTGGAAATGAATGTAATTACCGAGGGCATTAATGCTAGTTTTATTTTAATGGCGGTAGTCACTTGCCTTATATCACCCATCATTTTCAATGCGCTTAACCCTGGAAATATTCTCTCCGGAAGCAAAACCATTATCGTAGGAGGAAGTAGCACCGCTGTACTCCTGGCTCGACGCCTCCATGTGCATGGAAAAAAGTCCATTATTATTGAAAAAAACATAGACCGTTTTCGTGATATTCAGAATAAAGGACTCAATGCAATATTAGAAAATGGCTGTCAGGAAGCCGTTTACAGAGAAATACATTTATCAGCAAATAATTATGTAGTGCTTGAATGCGGAAGTGATGAGGATAATCTTATTGTAGGTAAAATGCTTCGCAAACAGTTTCAACACGAAAATATTATTAGTCGTTCACAATCAAAAACCATTGAAAAACAATTGCAATTGATTAATGTAGACACTATTGATGAGCGACGAGTTTTAGCCACTACAATAGAAAATCTAATTCTTCGACCCAATACCTACCACAATCTAGTGGAAAGTTTTGATAATTACAGTGTAGAAGAGATTCAAGTTATCAATAGTGAGGTTGATGGCAAGCAAATTAGGGAAATACCTTTCCATAGCGAAGCCATTTTGATGATGATTAAAAGTGGCGAAAGCCTAAGTATTCCTCATGGTGACACTTATTTACGAAAAGGTGATATTATCCACGTATTTGGTACTAATGCCGCTATGGAAGCTACGCATTTGATGGTGGAGTAATACCTATTTTAAGTTTCTAATAAAGCCAAAATTATTCTACCTTTGCTCCATTGTTTCACAGCAGAAACAAAACAACATAGCTAAACCGAGTTATTCGAACTAAACATCAAGCACGCTCGATTAACCGATGGGTATAAAAGGAAACGATTATGCCTCCCGATTTCGTCAAATGACGAATGAATTGGAAAGGGGTAGTAGATTCATCATATTGACAACGTACAATATCGAAGTTTCAAGCTCCCAATACAACATAAGGAACAGCTTGGAGCTTTTTTTCTGCACAAAAATTTACGTATGTCAAAAATTACATTTAGTATTTTATTATTACTAATTGGCAATTTAGTTATTGCTCAATCAGTTACAGGAGTAATCCTAAACGAAAATCGTGAGCCCTTAGCAGGGGCTAATATTGTAGATCGCAGTCAGAATGCATACACTATCAGCCATACAGATGGAAGTTTCAAACTTAATATTGATACAACCATTTCTAGCACCCTACAACTAAGCTATTTAGGTTTTAAGCTAAAAGATTTACCTTATTCCACCCTACACAACAAGGATGTAAATCTTGGAGAAATACAAATGGAGCCTGCTCTTTTCGAAACCGAAGAGGTAAGCGTGGTAGCCAATCGCATCCCTCAGTTGGTTATGAGCATTCCAGCTGATATTTCAGTCGTTTCACAGCAACAAATACAACTCATTGCTTCCGATAAAATTGATCAAAACCTTAAGTTTACATCTGGCGTATTTGTAGATCGTGCTTTTGGTATTTTTGGAAAATCGGTTGTAGGTTTACGATCGGTAGTAAGTCGCGAAGCAGGGCGTCAATTAACACTTGTCGATGGTGTACCAATAAACTCTGCCGATAATGGTGGTACTAATTGGAATCGATTAATCGAATCCGATTTCCAAAGAATTGAAGTTTTGAAAGGCCCAGGCGCCACTATTTATGGAAACAACGCCATGGGAGGAGCTGTCAATCTTGTGCTTAAACGACCAACTTCAAATAAAGTGGATGTTACAGCTCGTACCTCCTACTCCACTTATAACACCTTGCAAGCTGATTTCAGCATCATGCAAAAACTAAGCGACAAGGAAAGCTCGTTCTATTATACTCTTGCAGCCAAAGGGCTTAATAGTGATGGTTATATCACCGCTCCTGACACAATAAGAGATAAAACAGATACAGCCGTTTTCCTTAAAGAATATGGAGCAAATGCACGACTTGGATATATGTTTGATGCAAAATCACATATTGAATTGGAATATAATTACTATGACGAATATCGTGGTCAAGGGACAAAAATACTATTGGAGGATGGTGCCGTTTCCACTTATAAAACCCATTTTACTAAACTGAATTATACTAATGTATTGGGGAAACTTAAGATGGATTTTAACCTATTCTACCAAATTGAGCACTATGGTCGTGATATTGAAAAAATGAAAAAAGGTAATTATACCCATATCAAAGTAAATTCGGACCGTACCGACTACGGTGCTTTAGCAATGTTTCATTACGAATTGGAAAATCACAATTTCAGTTTTGGAGGCGATTTTCGATCTGGCGAAGTATACGGAGTAGATGAATATCAAACCAGCACCGATAAAGTAATCAATCAAGGAAAGCTTGATGTACTGAACCTCTCTATCGGTGATGAGTGGCAGATTTCTCCAAAGCTTAAAGCTATTATCGGATTAAACTATGCCTATGGTCATTTTCATAATGGAGCTTTTTTGCTTGAGGAAAGCACAAATGCCACCGATTTTATGAAAGCAAATAGTGGCCCCTTAGACACAAAAATATGGAGTGGCTTAAGCCCACGCCTTGCACTACAATATGATTTTTCAAAAAATATGAATATATACTCTATTTACTCACAGGGTTTTAGAGCTCCTTCGCTGGATGATATCACACGATTTGGTTTTATTAATATTGGTTATAAAGAGGCAAACCCAAATTTAACTCCCGAAACCTTGGATAATATAGAAGCTGGCTTCCGAGTTCATAGAAAAAAATGGGCATTGCAAACTAATATGTACTTTTCTCAAGGCAATAATTTTATGAATTATGTAGCAACTGGAGATAGCTTGTTTGGTGGTCGTAAACTGGTGTATAAAAAAGAGAATGTTACCACCGTTTACCTTTATGGTGCAGAAATCAATTTTGATTATGCATTTACAAAAAGCTTGCGATTGAACACTAATTATACTTTTAATGGGTCCGAAATTGGACAATTTGATGCGCGACAGGATTTAGAAGGAAAAAAATTAGCCTATATCCCTCAAGACATGGCTAATATATCTATCTCATATCTACATAAAAAAATAAAAACAAGTTTGAATATTCACTACCAAGGAAAAATGTATTTGGATGAAGTAAATACATTTGAGGTAAATCCTCTATTCTCATTGGATGCATCTATTACCTACGAGTTCTATAAGAAGTTCTCCATACGACTTAGCGGACAGAACCTATTTGACGAGCAGCATATGGTTAGTTCCGATCAAATATCATTGGGCCGTTACCTCTCTGTTGGTTTACAATATGGCCTTTAAGTATCTTTAACTAGGTATATTCTACTGTTCTTATGCTATTTACGAAATATTTTAGTTTGCATTAGCAAAAGATCTTTCATGTTAGTGAATATTAACTATCTTTGTCGTCAAATTAATTTATAATAACAATGGTCCTAACGGAAAGACAAACGGAAATAATTGACAAATCAATTGAAATAATTGGAACCAAAGGTATTCAAGGACTAACAATTAAGAATTTATCAAAAGAAATTGGCATTTCTGAGCCTGCCATTTATCGCCATTTCGAAAGTAAAACAGCAATCCTAATTTCTATTCTAGATAATTTTAAAGAAATGGCAACTTTTATGGGAGATATGATGGAAGAAAATCAGGGCCCTGCAGTAGATAAAATTGAATTTATGTTTTCTCGTATCATTGATATATTTTCTCAAACACCATATTTTATCTCAGTAGTTTTTTCGGAGGAAATTTTCAGAAATGAAGCTGTTCTCAAAAATAAGATTGTTGAAATAATGGACTTTAATGAAAAAACCGTTGAAGGAATTATTACAGCAGGTCAAGAAAGAAATGAAATAAGAACTGATATTGATGGCAACACCCTTGCCCTTATCGTCATGGGAAGCCTTCGATTTAGAGTTAAGCAATGGGACTTAAAGGACTACCATGGAAATATGGTAAAAGAAGGTGGTGAATTAATCAATAATCTAAAACTAATACTTGCAAAAAACTAGCATTTAATATAAGGAACGATATGAAAATTACAAAAGTAAAAGACACTCCAATAAAAGACACTGCACACAAAATTGACGTGCGATTTATATATGACCACCCCGAGGCACAAATGGCACATATGTTATTAAAACCTGGCGAAGCATTAAAACCACATATTACACCTGTAGATGTTTTTATTTATGTGCTCGAAGGTGAAGCCAGTATAACAATTGGCGATGAAACAGAAACAGTTGGCCCAGACGCTGTAGTTGACAATCCTAAAGACATTGTACATTATATAGCAAATAATACCGATAAAAATCTTCGCGTTTTGGTGTGCAAAACTCCTAGACCAACTAAAAAAGGTATCATCTTATAAATACAATATTGAACCCGTGATATACGGGTTTTATTAGGTAAGAAAAGTTAGTTAATATTAACTATGCGATTGAAAATAAATAAAAATATAAAGTATACTTTAATTATGAAATGGATTCTTCCAATATTATTAGGACTATTTCTTGCTTTTGCACCAACTAACCAAACAAAAGCATGTGAAATTGAATTTAAAATCCTAAAAGGTGAAAAAGAAAAATATAAAGCCGGTGACACTATAGTTATACTTGTAGAAGTAAAGCTTACGCACAGATCATGCCCTGTGGCAATGAAGAAAACCAAGTTTAAACTAAATGGAATGAAAGTGCTAAAATCTACACCTTGGAAGCAAAAATCAGCCAATGATTGGGAAAGGAAACTGATGATTGTTGTAACTGAAACCGAAGCAAAGAAAATAAACTTAACTGCTGTGCGAGAATGCGAAAAGGATGGGGGCTTTGGGTCCATGAAATTAGAAATGGAATAAAACAAAATACTATGATGACTTTCTATCGATTAATTTTTATACTATCATTTGTCTTTAGTTCTTTAATTGTTAATGCAACTAATTCAGTATTAATTAAAATTCAGGAAGATACGCAATTAGCTAATGACTCTGATTTTGAAGAAGAATTTGAAAATAACAAAACGTCTTCAGATGATTTTGAGGAGGAAAAATCATCAGATAACGAATTTGGCGAAAATGATTTCGAGTCTGATGAGTTTTCAGAATTTGATGAAGTTAGCGATACTGAAGATATTAACCCAAAAACAAATTGGAACCGTTTCAACTGGGCCATTGGTATTCTCTTTGCAACATTTATTGCTGGGCTTTTTGTTCGTAATGAAAAAACAAAAAAATTAAGACCTGTTTTTCTTCTCGCTGCTGTTGTTATATTAGGATTTTATCGTGGTGGTCCTGGTATTATTTCTAGCTTTCAAAACACCGTATTATTTGCAATTGGAGTCTCATGGAAATGGACAGCAATTGTTCTTTTCCTAGGAGTAGTCATACTCACTTACTTTCAAGGCAAAGTGTTTTGCGGTTGGATATGCTACTTAGGAGCTGTTCAAGAGTTTCTGTATATTGGCAAAATAAAAATCCTTCAAACAGAGAAAGCTCAAAAGACAATGCGTATTATTCGCTATGTTTTACTAGCGGCAATATTAATTCAATTAATTATCACCCAGTCTATTGAATGGAGTAAAATAGGACCTTTCAAAGTAATATTTAATCTATATTCTCCAAATATTACAGGGTATATTCTACTTGGTGTACTATTATTAAGTTCATTATTTATTCATAGGCCTTTTTGTAAAATAGTTTGCCCAGCAGGACTAATCTTTGGTTGGGTTACAAAACTACCAGGTGCTGCTATACTAGGCATTGACAACACTAGTTGTGCAGGATGTAAAACATGTAATACATCATGTCAAATAAATGCAATTACACGTGATGATAAAACGTCACACCTAGATAATCAAGAGTGTATAATGTGTGGAGACTGTATGAGTGATTGCAAAATAAAAAGTATTCAACCTTTTAGAAAAGGTAAAAAACACCAGTCACAAATCGTACTAAAAGGAATAAAAAAAATTAATCTTAAAAATTAGGCCATATGAAACGAACTTTACAAATCCTTACAATAGTTTTTGGATTGTTTCTTATCACAAGTACAACAGCAAAAGCACAAATGGACTGTCGAAGTATGCTTGGCGCACATTTAACTTCATTCAAAAAGGACGGGGCACTATCATGGGCTATAGAAGGTACAATGGCTCCAGGGTTAATGACAAGCCCTTTTCCGCAAAAGGAAAAAACAATGCTAAATGGAGGTATGATGCTTGGTGCATTAGATTTTCAGTTTAAGAAAAAAAATCATTTCTATATTGAAGGTGGATATAAAAATTGGAAAAATTCTGAATTTGTGGATGATACAATGAGCAGTAGTCGTCATATTGGAATTAGACAATTATTCTATTCATACTCCTCTGATAATACCAAAATAAAAATAGGCCTCCATGAAACACGTTTAGGTGACTTCTTTTTAATTGATGAAAGAATGGTTGGCTTAAGTGTTGATCATTCAATTGGAGCTTTTAGTCTAAATTTTCGCTTGGGAAGTGTAAATCAGAATTTCGCACGAATGGGAAAATTTTGTGCAAATAGACATTTATACGGCATTCTAAACCCTGATTATACAGAGAAAATTGGAAAGTCGCTTGGTGAAACAAACCTTACAGGATTTGTAATTAATTGGGATCCCCATTTTACTAAAACCGTTGAAAATAAAACAGAAGATGAATTTGAAACTACGGATGAATTTCATGTAAATCATGATTTCAATGAATTTGGAAGTTCAGAGGAGTTTTCAGAAGAAAACGATACTGAGGATAATAATAAAGCAAAACCCTTCTTTGTAATTAAAAACATTGGCTTGATTTTTTATGATGAATTTGGCTCTGAAAAATATATACCAGATAATAAATTCTATACAGGACTATTAGTAGATATTGGCTTACCTTTTGGCTTTTTTATGCAAACAGGAGGAGTTTATCAAAACATGAAAGACAATGATGCTATTGTTTACATTGCAAAGCTTGGGAATAGTAAAACTTGGGGAAATGCCTCAAACACTAAACTGTCGGTAGCATATATTGGTAAATACAATATTGATAATAATGCTATTTTTCAACCTCTTTTTAGTAACCTTTTTATAGGTGAAGTTATGCGTATGGACGCTCCCGATTTCCCTATTTGGCAAGTAGCACTCAAGCACCGTTTTCCTGGGAAGTTAAAACTTCACGTTGCAGTAAAGGCTGTCGGGCAAATTGAACTTGCAAAAACCAATGAGCAAGACCTAGAAGTTGGAATAAAATTATTTAATAATCATATAAAAATGACTGGAATACTAAGTCATGTGAGCTCCAATGCAATACCAAATGATTTTATTATGGCACGATTAGAAGTAAGAGTCGCTTTTTAAGAAGCTAAATGATATTTAACACTTTTTATAATTTAATAAGAGCTTGTAATAAAAATAGATGTACTTTTGTTAGTGAATATTAACTAACGCAGATGATCAGCTTATTTCAGCATTTACCAAACAAAAATAAATAGTTATGACACAGTTTATTATTAAACTTTTAGATTACAAATGGCTCACCATGGTCATTATTATTGCGATTTCCGCATTCTTCATTCTAGAAATGAAAGAGAACACGCGCATGGAAACCAATCTAGATAAATACATGCCGCATGATCATCCTGCATTTATTTATAGCGATTCAGCAGAAAGTTGGTTTGGAATTCAAGATGGAATCATCATCGCCATAGAAAATAAAAATGGCATTTACAATACCGAAACTTTAGATACTTTAAAAAAGCTAACTAAGCGTTTTCAAAAGTTTGATGAAATTCAAAAAAGCGATGTAACTTCACTTTACACAGCTGATAATATTGTAGGCACTGAAGATGGTATGGATGTGAAAGCATTTTTCAAACGGGTACCAAAAACAGCCGATAAACTTGATAATCTTCAAAATAATGTTCGTAACAACGAAATGATTTTTGGGCGCTTAGTTTCGACCGACGAAACCGTAACCGTAATTATCGCAGAAATAGGTGATGATGTTTTTACCCAAAAGTTTTATAACGAAATATTGGAAACTGCAGAAGCTTCCGAAACGGATGATATAAAAATCTATGTGGCAGGCCGACCAATTGTGGAAGGCACAATGGCTCTTCTAGGACCAGCTGACATGAAAAAAATGGTGCCCATTGTTATCCTAATAATCTTTGTGGTCTTATTTATCACATTACGAAGTTTCAAAGGAACATTAATCACACTTGGGGTAGTGTTTTTTTCCACCATTTGGACATTTGGATTGATGGCCATTACAGGTATCCCAGTATATGCAGTTTCAACCATGATTCCCGTAATGCTTATTGCCATTGGGGTTGCCGATGGCATACACCTTTACAGTCATTTGCAAGTATTTATAAATCACTTCCCAAATGCAACAAGAAGACAAGCCACCATCGATATGATTAAGCATATGTGGAAACCTGTAGCAATGACATCAGTAACTACTGCTGTTGGATTTATTTCCTTGTTAACTTCCCAGGTTTACCCAGTCAAATATTTTGGACTTTTCACAGCCTTTGGTGTAATGATGGCCATGGTTTTCTCTTTAGTTTTTTTACCTGCAGCCATTATGCTTTTTGGTCTGCCAAAGGCAAAACCAGTAAATCTTGAGGAAGATAAAGAAGGCCATTCACACTCCAAACTAGCCAATAATTTTGCTAGCTGGATTATCAAATACAAGTATGTTTCCATTTTAGGATCAGCACTAATTGTGGTAGCTTCCCTAATAGGAATGCAAGAAATATGGATAAACTCAAGTTTCTTAGAGAAATTTGAGAAAGAAAGTGATATCGTTCAAACGGACAAGTTTATAAATGAACATTTTGGAGGCACCTCCACATTAAACTTGATTTTAGATGCCAATGGAACGAAAGATGCATTCAAGCAACCTGAGGTGCTGCGTTTGGTAGACAAAATGCAGAAAGATGTAAACGGACAACTTCAAGTGGTTGGAAACACTTTTTCCCTTGCCGACTATATCAACCGGATGAATAAAGTAATGAATGCTGATAAGGAAGAGTTCAATACTATTCCTGATAGTAAAGAAATGATAGCCCAATACCTTTTACTCTACGAAATGTCGGGTGACCCGGAAAATTTGAATAAAGTAGTGGACTATAATTACGAAAAAGCCAATATAACCTTCCAACTTAAGAGTGATAACTCCAAAGCCATGGACGCTACTTTGGCCATTATCCATAACTATGAGGACGACTTTAAGAAACTAGGAATCACATTAAACTATGCCGGTAGTGGCTATAAAGGACTGGTATTTACCGATTTAATTTTGGAGGGGCAAATCATGAGCTTGGTTCTTTCCCTAATTCTAATTATCGTATTGATATCAGCCATGTTTAAGAACATCAAAATTGGCTTTATCGCTTCGGTACCAATTATTCTTACAGCGATGATAAGTTTTGGAATCATGGGATTTCTAGGAATTCCATTAAATACCACCACAGCCCTATTGTCAAGTATCGCCATTGGTATAGGAATTGACTATGCTGTGCATTTCTTGGAACAATATAGAACCAATGCTGCTAACACTGACGATAAGATGGTGGCTGCGCAAAAAACGATGGCTCACTCAGGACGTGCTATAATTTATAATGCCATTGTAGTAATCGCTGGTTTCTTGGTTTTGATGTTTTCCGTATTTCCTCCTAACCGGGAACTCGGAGCTTTGGTATCATTAAATATGTTTACTAGCCTAATAGGAACACTTACAATTATGATGGTATTACTATATGTAAGCAATGTGTATTTTAAGAAGAAAACAAAATAAAAATAACTATGAAAACAACAACAAAATTAATAGCCCTAGCCATAATAATGGTATTCGGTTTCAGTGCCAAAGCACAAATAACAGCTAACGAAATTGTAGAAAAAGTCTATAATTTACCAACTGGTGAAGATGTAACATCTACGCTAAACATGACCTTAACCAATAAAAGTGGTCAAACACGAGTTCGAAAAATTCAACAATACTTCAAAAATTTTGGAGATGTTGAAAAAAGTATCATGTTTTTTATGACGCCTGCCGATATTAAGAATACTTCATTTATGAATTGGTCCTATGATAGTGATAAATCGGACGATCAGTGGATTTATCTCCCCGCTTTAAAAAAAGTAAAGCGTATTTCAAGTGATAGTAAGAGCGATTATTTCATGGGGTCTGATTTCACTTACGATGATTTAGGTGATCGCAAACTCGATGCTGATGTGCATAAGCTCCTTCGTGAAGAAACTATTGATGGTCACGCTTGCTATGTGGTGGAGTCGGTTTCGAAAGATGAGGATTATATGTATTCGAAAACCATTACATGGATTCGAAAGGATATTTTTGTGGGAATGAAAAAAGAATTTTATGATGAAGACAGTGAGCTATTAAAAGTACTGACCATTAAGAAAGTGGAAAAAATTGAAGGCTTTTGGGTGATTACACATTCCGAGATGAAGAATGTACAAAAGAACCATAAAACAACAATAAAACTCTCAAACATAAAAATCAATACGGGCGTTTCAGCTTCTAAATTTTCGGAACGTATGATGACTCGCGGAATATAAGATGTTAAGAAAAGGTGTCATATCAATATTATTACTTTTTCAAGTAATAATACTACTTGGGCAGGATGGGTATGACACACTTTGCAATATTAATTTAACAACTATATCACAAGAAAATCAAGGTAATAGCTATATCACATTTCCAACAGATGTAGGAAATATTGATCCATTATGGTTCGAAGCAAATCTAATACCCAACTTTAATATAAGAGCGACTAAAAACTCAAGGTTTTTAGGGGTTCTTACACCGCAAATAATTATACGTATGTATCAAGAAGAATCGTTTCCTGTACGAACACCAAGCTATATACCACAACTTACACTCTATTATTTAATGAGTAATAAAGGTAGGGCAAACAGTTTTAGCTTATTTGGTCGTATAGCACACCATTCAAATGGTCAAGACGGAGATTTCTATCTGGATAATGGATCGATTAATACTAAAAACGGAAGTTTTTCGACAAACTATTTTGAATTGGGCTTTGTGAAAACTAATTATAGTAGGCAGTTTAATGCGGTACAGTTTTTATCTACATCTCTAGAAGTGCACCCTACCAATTTTAGTATAGCAGAACTGGATGGTATATATGGAATGTATCGATGGAACTCAGTTTTATCAATATTTAAACTCCCAAAGGAAACAAATGACATAAGGCGGAAAGCTAGCTTATCTATAAAACTTAAAACCACATATATATTTGGTGATTATAATAACGAAGCTACACTTTCATGGAAGCGATTTATAGGTAGTTTGATGGTATATTATCACCCAACATTTTTAGAAGACATTGGATTTTTTGCTCAAATATATCAAGGATCTGACTATTATAATATCCATTTCGATCAGCATTTATCAGTACTTAGATTTGGCATTATGACAGAAAAAATACGGTTTTAACATTATAATTATTAGAAATGAAAACAATAAAAATAAAAGGATTATTTACGGCTTTGATGCTAATAATTGGCCTATATACAAACGCACAAAACATTGAATTATCTGGTTTTGCAAGAACCTACGAAGGAATATTGGTCGATAATGGAAGTTTTGGTATAGTGCAACAAACCTTAAACTTGAACTTTGAAAAGCGAGGCGAAAAGGTGGCATTTAAAGCTAATCCTATGATCTTTATGTTCAACTCAGACAGTTTCGATTTTCGCATGCGAGAGATTTATATGGACCTCTACTTTGAGAATTTTGATTTACGAATAGGACAACAGCAAATAGTATGGGGAAAGGCGGATGGCGTTTTTATTACCGATATCGTATCTCCATTGAACCTAACGGAATTTTTACTTCCCGATTTTGATGAAATACGCATTGGAGTGATTGCTGCTAAGCTCGATTATTATATCGGAAATAGCACTATTGAAGCAATTTTTATTCCTCAATTTACACCCACAAAACGACCTGCAGCAGGCTCCATTTGGTATATACAACCTGATTTTCCTGCAACACCTACCTTTGATTGGACTCAAAGCGAAATAGACCCTTCCTTGGAGAACTCTGAGTTTTTCTTAAAATACTCGGCCATGACTTCAGTTATTGACTTTGATTTGATGGGGGGCTATACCTGGGATGATAATCCAACAATGCATGTGGAAAAAGTTTTTGGAATGGACACAAGCACAGTACCTCCAAAACCTGGACTTATTGGACTGAATATAACTCCAAAACATCATAGACTTACAGTGTTTGGCGGTTCTTTTAGCACCGAGATAAAAGGCTTTATTCTACGTGGTGAAGCAGCTTACTATAATGGAAAGCACTTTCAAACAACCGACCCCACAGCAGTAGATGCAATAATTGAAAAGGACTATTTGAACTATGTAGTTGGGCTTGATTTTAATATTGGACCAGTTAAACTAAGTGGTCAATTTATCCAAAAGTATATTATCGACCATAACGATTTAATGACTGAAAACGAAATCAATAATATGGCTACTTTCTTGGCTCGATATGATATGCTCCGAGAAACACTTCATCTCGAACTGTTCTCCTATATGGGACTTACCAATGGTGATGCACTAATTCGGCCAAAGATTTCATACGATTTTGACGATAGCTTTTCCATTCTTCTTGGAGGAAATATTTTTGTGGGAGATACCGAAGGTCAATTTGGCCAATATGGCGACAATTCTATGATTTACACCAAGATAAAATATAATTTTTAATCCTCTATGAAGCATCTAAAAATATTATTAGCACTTCTTTTCTTCACAAGCTTGGCACATGCCCAAGTAGGCGACGATATTATAGGGAAATATCATTTACCCAACGATTTAGATATCGAAATATACAAAGAAGGAAATAAATACTTTGGTAAAATCATTGCATTGAATGGATACCAAAACGGTCAAACAACTGACACTAAAAACCCTGATGATTCTGAGCATAGCACTCCACTTTTAGGCATGCTTATCATTCATGGCTTGGAGTTTGATATGGACGAAAAACAATGGATTAATGGAAAAATGTACGGGCCAGAGAAAGGAATGATCTTCAATTTGAAAATAACCGAAATACGCGAAAAAGATATTGAGGTTGTGGGCTCAAAGTACTTTTTTTGGCATACTTTGGAATGGCTTAAAATCTAAACTTTTTAAGCTTTTTAATATTACACATATTACTACAAATATTGTAACAATTAATTTACTGTATTTCGGTGATTATAGTACTCTATAAGAAAATAATAAATATTAACTTAAATAATAAATATTAACTTAAATAATAAACTATGAAAACAGTATTGAAAATTGCAGCTCTTATGCTCATCTTAACTAGTGGAACAATCTTCCTATCTTGTGATAAAAATGATAATGACTCAACAATTCCAGATGATACAAGCTTATTAAGCGCCTCAGATGCCGAAGGTTTAATTTTTATGCGTGAAGAAGAAAAACTTGCTCGCGATTCCTATTTCAAAATGTACGAGCTTTGGAATGCCAAAGTATTTTCAAATATTAGTAAAAGTGAACAGACTCATATGGATTTATTACTTGACCGTGTAGAACAATTTAAGCTTAAAGATGTAATAAGTCAGGATACCGGCAAATTTGTGAATGATGATCTACAAAAACTATACGACCAATTAGTTGATAGTGGAAAAGATTCATTAATAGCAGCTTTCATTGTTGGTGCTACCATTGAAGAAGTAGATATTGTTGATCTAATAAAATATATTGACATTACCGATAACGAAGATTTAAAATGTACTTACGATGTATTACTAACAGGTTCAAGAAACCATATGCGTTCATTTGAAAAAAACATGAAAAATGCTGGCTATACATATACTCCACAGTTTTTAAGTCAGACTGACTATGATGCCATTATTAATGGCTCTCACGAAAAACCAAACAATTGCAACTAACCCAATTCAACTATTTTATATCACAAAAGAGGTTTCCCACATGGGCAATCTCTTTTTTTTTCAATTAGTTTGCTATCGCAAAGAATTAATGTTTCAAGCAATCATGCATAGCTTAACTTTTCCCTATCTTTGCCCATCATTTTTACAAAACAGAATATGTCTAAACCACTTATATTAGTTACCAACGACGATGGAATTACTGCTCCTGGGATTCGTAAGTTAATTGAATTGATGCGCAAGCTAGGAAAGGTCGT
Organism: Bacteroidales bacterium; assembly: GCA_023146135.1. Taxonomy (GTDB): domain Bacteria; phylum Bacteroidota; class Bacteroidia; order Bacteroidales; family UBA1556; genus UBA6267. The sequence continues at coordinate 7,970 of JAGLCR010000002.1, read as the reverse complement.
TGTAGTGGCTCCAGAAGACCCTCAATCGGCCATGAGCCACGCCATTACCATTAAATGCCCCCTAGTATATAAAGAAATTGAAATTACAGAAGATTATAAAGAATATAGTTTAAATGGAACGCCTGTAGATTGCGTGAAATTTGGTCTTCATCGACTATTGGAGCGCAAGCCCGACCTTATTGTTTCAGGTATTAACCACGGTTCCAATGCATCCATAAATATTATTTATAGTGGCACCATGGGTGCTGCATTGGAAGGAGCGATGGGAGAAATTCCTGCCATTGGCTTTTCCATTTTAGACTATAATCATGATGCAGATTTTAGTCGTAGTGAGGAGTATATTTTGAAAATTGCCAAGCAAGTGCTTGAGCAAGGGTTGGATAAAGGCATTGCACTAAATGTGAATTTCCCAAAGCTAGTCGCAGATAATGATTATAAAGGATTGAAAATCTGTAGACAATCAAAAGCCTATTGGAAAGAAGATTTTGCTGAACGTAATGACCCACGCAATGGCAAACCTTATTTTTGGCTTACAGGCACCTTTACTGTAAACGAAAATGATGAGTCGACCGATGAATGGGCTTTGGAAAACTACTATGTATCGATTGTTCCTGTACAATTCGACTTCACTGCATATCAACAAATTGAAAAACTAAAAAACTGGGAATAGATGTTTAATATTCTAAAGAAAAACTCCATTATATTGGGTATTGTTGCGGGCACTATTACTCCCGTGGCATTATACTTTTTACTATCATTTCTTGTTGATGCACTGAGCTTGCAGCTTACTTGGGGAATTCAGTTAGTACAAGACAAAAACATTGAATTGGTGAGTATATTTTCCAATTTATTCATCATGTATGCCTACTTGCAAAATCCAAAATACGAGATGACAGGTCGCGGAGTGATGCTTAGCACATTTACATTAGCACTTATTCATTTCTACCTCCATTACAAATATCTATTGATGTAATATTTATGAAGTATTTTATTATTACTGGCGAGCCTTCGGGCGATTTGCATGCTTCAAACCTGATTAAAACACTTCGTACCGAGGATGCACAATCAGAGTTTCAATATTGGGGTGGCGACAAAATGCAAGAGGCATCTGGTATAAAGCCCCTAAAGCATATTAATGAGCTTGCATTCATGGGTTTTTTGGAAGTGGTGCAAAATATTTTCACCATTTTTCGTAATTTCAAACTTTGCAAACAGCAATTATTAGAATTTAAGCCCGATGTATTAATCCTTGTCGATTATCCTGGTTTTAACTTGAAAATGGCAAAATTTGCTCATAAAAAAGGTATCCGTGTGTTTTACTATATTTCTCCAAAAATATGGGCATGGAAACAAAAACGCGTTTATACTATCAAAGAAAATGTAGAACGAATGTTCACTATTCTACCTTTTGAAACAGCATTTTACGAAAAATTTGGAGTTACTGTCGATTACATTGGCAACCCTCTTATGGATGCTATTCAAAAGCATAAAGACCAAAGAAGCACCAACACTAAGCCACAAAAAACTATCGCGCTATTGCCTGGCAGCCGAAAGCAAGAATTACAGCTTATCTTGCCTGATATGCTACAAGTGATTAAGGCCTTTCCAGATTATCGATTTGTACTTGCAGCCACACACAATCTACCAAAAGAATTGTATAAAGAACTTATTGGCAACAATAAAGTCGAGCTCATTTTGGATGAAACCTATAAAGTGCTTGATCAGGCAGAAGCTGCATTGGTTGCATCAGGAACAGCAACACTTGAAACTGCACTTCTTAATATCCCTCAAGTGGTGTGTTATAAAGCCAATCCGATTTCTTATACCATTGCCAAAAATCTTGTAAGCATAAAATATATTTCTTTAGTAAACCTTATAATGGATCAAGAAATTGTGGTGGAGCTTGTTCAACACGACCTAAACTTTGAGCGTATTAGCAAAGAGCTTAGTAGTATTCTTATTGGCGGTGAAAAGCGTGAAAACATGCTTTCAAATTATGCTCTGATGCAACAAAAAGTTGGTCCTAATGGTGCCTCTGAACGTGCCGCAAAACTCATGGTAAAATATCTAAACAATAAGTAAAAAATGAAACTACGACAACTGTTTATTCTTTTAATCTTCTTCATTCCTTTTGGTCTTAAAGCAGTAAAACTAGATATTGGTATTTTTCACAATATTGAAAAAAAAGAAATTGTTTTTACCTCAATTACTGGAAAATACCATGTTCGTGGAAACCAACAAGATTTTGGCGAAGTGCTCAAGGGTAATAGTATTCGTATTGCAATATTTCAAGATAGCCTACTCAACTATTATCAAGACAGTAATTTAATAGGACAGTTTCGTGAAATCCACTTAAAGAGTAAGGGTTTTATGAATGCTTTTTCTATTAAAATAAGTAATTCAACTACAAAGCTTCGTAAATATGATGATGATTTGATAATTCGTATTTATGATAATAAAATACAGCTTGTCAATCGTGTGGGCATAGAAAACTATACTGCAGGAGTAGTGCAATCTGAAGCTTTAGGAAGCAGTAAAGATTTGCAATTCTTTTTCGTTCAGGCTATTACATGCCGCACATATGCACTGGTAAACTATCTTAAGCATACAGATGAAGGCTTTAATTTGTGCGACGATGTGCATTGCCAATACTACTCTAGTCGTTGCCATCACTCCGATATTACGCGCGCTACAGCTCGTACAAGTGGCGAAGTGATTGTTGATGATGACAACCGAATGATTTCAGCGGCTTTTCATTCAAATTGTGGAGGGCAAACTATTAATTCGGAAAATGTATGGACCATTGAAACTTCCTATCTTAAATCGGTAATAGATACTTGTTGCACCCATGAGTCGAATGCCCATTGGGAATATATGATGACTAAAACCGATTGGCTAAATTTTTTGCACGAAAAATACAATTACCCCATTGAAAATACTATAATGCTCAACAAAGCATGTACCTATACACAAAATGAGCGTAAGGTGTTCTTTGAAAATGCTATTCCATTGAAAGCCATACGACGCGATTTACATCTTCGTTCTACTTTCTTCTCCATTGAACTAAAAGGTGATTCTGTTTTATTTCACGGTCGTGGTTATGGACACGGGGTGGGGCTTTGTCAACAAGGTGCTATCAAAATGGCTAATATTGGCATTAACTATAAGGATATTATTTCGTTTTACTACACCAATACCAGTCTTATTCATTACTCAGAATTACGCTACGATTTTATGCCTTAAAAAAAAGCATTGAGCAGGTATACTCTCCCACTCAATGCAATAAGTCTAACTACTTAGCTTAAATTTTATCGGTACATTAATTTGTACTCTCACAGGAATACCTCTTTGTTTTCCAGGATTCCACTTAGGCATTTTCTTAATTACACGTACAGCCTCTTCATCGCATCCTCCACCAATTCCACTAATCACTTTCACATCAGTAATTCTACCATCTTTCTCCACTACAAAAGTAACATACACTGTGCCTTGGATTAGGCTCTCAATAGCCATCATCGGATAATTAACGCTCTTTTTAAGATACTTAATACGCGCAATATCTCCACCAGGATAAGCAGGATGATCTTCTACAAAGACAAAAATATTGCCTTCGTCATCATCATCTATTTCATCGTCATAAATAACTGGATCCTCAATATCATCATCCCCATCTGTTTCAACATCAATATCAATATCAGGCACTATAACATCATCATCCACTTCAATGAGTTTAGTAAATATTTTCACTGGTGGTGGTTTAATAGGCTCCGGAGCTTTAGTTTGAATAATCAAATCCTCTTCTTCAAAATCCATATGTGCTATTTCTTCCATAGCACTGTCATGATCATAAGTTTTGTACTCAAATGACATCCACACAAATGCCAAGCTCAATAATAAACCAATCAATAGATTTGTACTTCGCCCTTTTTCTAAGTTGGCGTTCTTACTCTTTTTGATTTCCATAATACAATTTTTAAATAATTAATGAGTAATAATGCATCATATTTCAAGAAAGATTGAGCGTAGAAATCCCATTAAAAAGAATTGGTCTTTTTTTGCTATTGCCTTCTGTTATTGGCCAATATGAAAAATATGCAGTTCGCTTTACACATTTCATAAACTGTGCCAAAAATGAGATTAATTGAATTTAAGGAATAATTAGGTAAGTCAAAAAGGTATAATCTTAGCAGAGCAAAACAAACAGCTTTAAATAAAAACCGCCCGTATAAGTAATTATACGGGCGGCAATAGCATTTTTTCAGAAATAATATGTGCGTACTATCTCACCCACTCCTTAAGCTCTTCTGGAGTTGGGTTTTTTATTTCTAATTTCATTTTCTTTCGCAATCCACATAGTTGTCCATGCAATTTATTAGGGTTCTGCTCCTTCAAGGCATCCATGGTGTTTACACCCGCTTTGCGTAATACCGCTACCCATTCGCTAGGAATACCTACAGCCACAAACTCTGCGTCAGTAGTCATTTCAGGCTTTTTCTCTGGTCGCATTTGAGGGAATAATAATACTTCTTGAATCGAGTCATTATTAGTCATAAACATCACCAAACGATCGATGCCAATTCCCATTCCCGATGTTGGCGGCATGCCATATTCTAATGCGCGCAAGAAATCCTCATCGATAAACATGGCTTCATCATCACCTTTTTCAGAAAGCTGTAATTGCTCTTCAAAACGCGCTCTCTGATCAATTGGGTCATTAAGCTCGGTATATGCATTGGCCAATTCTTTTCCATTTACAAACAACTCAAACCGCTCGGTAAGTTCCGAATTATCGCGATGTTTCTTACACAGTGGCGACATCTCTACAGGGTAGTCTGTAATAAAGGTTGGTTGAATATAGTGGTGTTCACACTTCTCTCCAAATATTTCATCTATTAGCTTCCCTTTCCCCATGGAAGGGTCTGTTTCTATTTCCAGTTTGTTTGCCACTTCTCGAATCTCATCCTCACTCATTCCATTAAGGTCAAAGCCGGTATGGTCTTTAATAGCCGTAAGCATAGGAACGCGAGCAAATGGCGCCTTAAAATGCACTTCATTCTCTCCATAGATTACTGTGGATGTACCATTTATATCCACGGCTACTTTTTCCAGCATTTTTTCGGTAAAATCCATCATCCAATTGTAGTCTTTATAGGCTACATAAATCTCCATTACAGTAAACTCTGGATTATGAGTACGATCCATCCCCTCATTACGGAAGTCTTTGGCAAACTCGTAAACACCTTCGTATCCACCTACAATCAATCGTTTGAGATAAAGCTCATTTGCAATACGCAAATAAAGAGGCATGTTCAACGCATTATGGTGGGTTACAAAAGGACGAGCAGCAGCACCACCTGGAATGGGTTGCAAAATAGGGGTCTCCACTTCCAAATACTCATGCTTATTGAAATACTCACGCATGGAGTTAATCACCTTACTTCGACGAATAAAGGTGTCACGAACCTTCGTGTTTACTATCAAATCCACATAACGTTGGCGATAGCGCTGTTCAGGGTCAGTAAAAGCATCGTATGTTTTACCGTCTTTTTCTTTTACTATGGGTAAAGGTCGTAGCGCCTTACTCAGCAGGGTCATTTCGCTTACATGAATCGAAATCTCTCCCATCTTGGTGGTAAATGCATAGCCCTTAACACCAATGATATCACCAATATCCAAAAGTTTTTTATAAACAATATTATAAAGTGTTTTGTCCTCTGTTGGGCATAATGAGTCACGTTTCAAATATAATTGAATGCGGCCTTTTTCGTCTTGTATTTCAGCAAAACTAGCAGCTCCCATAATACGACGGCTCATTATACGACCCGCTATACTTATCTCTTGATAGCTCGAAGCTTCTTTCGGAAAATTCTCTTGGATCTCAACACTGCTCGTGTTTACCTTAAACTCCTCAGGAGGATAAGGGTTGATTCCCAATTTATATAATTCGTTTAGCGAATTTCTTCTAACTAATTCTTGTTCTGTTAATTCCATCATCTATTAATAATTTGGGGCAAAGATAATACTAAAGCGGCTATCATGACTTGAAAGCATTGTTTTTTTTAAGCACCTTAGGTAAAAGGGCTAATTCCTATTTTGATAGACTGAAATTAATCTAATCCAGACTAACCTCTAGCAAGGTCTTACGATAAGCCAAGAAAACATTTGAGCGAGAAACAAAGCCCACATATTTTCCATCATCAATTACTGGTAAATTATAATAATCTGTCTCGTTGAATTTTTGCATTACCATTTCCATGGTTTGCTTCGACGAAACCGAGTCTTTGGGTTGCATCATATAATCAATGGCAGGCTTTGAATACAACTCGGGCTTAAACATATCTTCTCGTACATCATCCATCGCAATAAGCCCAATAAATGTATTATCCTCCTTAATAATTGGAAAAATATTTCGCTTAGAATGAGCTATTTCTTTAACAAGGTCGCCCAAACTCGCTTCAGGACCAATGGTGTTAAAATCCTTATCAATCACACTCGATACAGCCAGCAATGTAAGTACCGCTTTATCTTTGTGATGTGTTAGTAGCTGTCCTCGTTCGGCCAGTTGCCTATTAAAAATCGAGTGCGAGTCGAATAGCTTAATTGTAGAATAAGCAACACTTGTGGTGAGCATCAATGGCAACATCAGATGATAGCCATTGGTAATTTCGGCAGCAAAGAAAATAGCCGTCAAGGGAGCATGTAATACGGCACCTAATACGGCCGCCATTCCTACCAGTGTAAATGATTTTTCGTTAAGGTGACGTAGCCAATCAAAATGATTAACAATACTTGAAAACAAATAGCCCGTAATACCTCCTGTAAATACTGCAGGAGCAAATATTCCCCCTACACCTCCGCTTTCTATGGTTAATGTAGTAGCTACAATTTTTAATAGCAAAACCAAAAATAAAAAGGCTGAAAAAATCCAAAAATTCATACGATAATCATAGAAAAAACTCCATGAAGTAAGCTCTTTTGGATCTCCATCAATAATAATTTTTAGAAAATTATAACCCTCACCAAAGAGTACTGGAAAAATAAATATTAATAGACCCATCAGAAGCATTCCCACAATAGTTCTACGTCTGGCATCCTTAATATTGTTCATCCACTTACTTATCACATAATTGCTTCGATTAAAATACAGCGAAACAAAACCCGCCAAAATACCTAGCAGAATATAAAAAGGAAGATCGGGCACCTCAAAATGATTGTCCAACGAAAAGTGAAAGAGCACCTCGTCCGACATCAATAATTTGGCAGTAATAGCACCCGTAACCGAGCTTATAAGTAATGGCAGTATGGATGCCGCAGTGAGGTCGAGCATTAAAACTTCCATGCTAAAAATCACCGCTGCAATAGGTGTGGTAAAAATTGAGGCCATTGCACCAGCAGCCCCTGCTCCAATGAGTAAGGTTTTGGTCTTGAAATTTAAGTTAAAGGCACTGGCAAAAGTAGAACCCACAGAAGCCCCTGTGGATATAATGGGTGACTCCAGCCCGGCCGAGCCTCCAAAACCTGAGGTAAGTGCTCCACCAATAAAGGATGAAAAAGTTTTATGTTTGCGCATTTCGCCTCCCTTTTTGGAGATTACATACAAAATACGTGGAATACCATGCCGCACATCATCACGAACAATCCACCTCAAGAAAAACACCGTTAATAGGATTCCCGCCATGGGATAAACATATAATAGGAGATTGCTTTGATCAACCTCGTAACGATCAATCAGAAAATCTTTAAGGTAGATAACGAAAGTCTTCATCAAGTAAGCAGCCACTCCTGTTATTAAGCCAATAATTACACTTAAAAACAAGACAAACTGCTGCTGGCTAATGTGATGCTCGCGCCAGACATTAAACTTATCGATATGCTGTTGAACACTCATCATAAGTCAACAAATTTCGTTTATTTTTTTGGAATTAAAAAATAGGTGAACTTAATCTATTAGGGCAAACGCATCTAAACTT
>JAGLCR010000019.1 GCA_023146135.1 Bacteroidales bacterium | reverse complement strand
CCAAATCGGTTGCCAGAAGGAGTTGTGTTGTACCATTTCTAAATTTAATTAGCGCCCGCTCTCGATCAACCTGTTCCATCCCTCCATGATAGCACTCGTGATGAATATTATTATCAGTTAAAAAATCACTTACCCGTTCCAATGCATCTTTGAAATTACAAAAAATAATTCCAGGCTGGTGACCAATAAAAGCAAGTGCTTTTCCCAAAGCTTTTAACTTATCCTTTTCTGTCGAAAGAAGTATTTTTATAGTTAGTTGAGAAATGCCATCCTGTAGATAGTTAATAAAAACAGGCTTTTGCAATCCGACAAATTCTGGTATTTTAGCATCACTAGTAGCGGAGGTTAAAATCCTTTGCTGAACATTAGGCAGGGCTTCAATAATCTCGGCCATTTCTCTTTCAAAACCTATTTCCAAGGATTTATCATATTCATCAAGTACAAGGGTATTTATATGCTCCAATGATATATTATCCCTTCTTATTCTATCGGCTATTCGCCCAGGGGTACCAATAAGAATTGCTGGTCTATGTTTTAGGTCAACCCTATCCAGTGCACCGGCACGTCCACCATATACCGCATTCACCTTGAAACCTGATCCCATTTTTCGAGTTACCTGTTCAATTTGTTGAGCCAATTCGCGCGAGGGAACTAGTATAAGAATTTGAATTTCTAAGCAGTTTGCATCAAGCGATTCTATTAGAGGTAATAGAAAAGCCAAGGTTTTACCAGTTCCTGTAGGTGAAAGTAATACCATATCTGACTTTGCACGAATTGTTTTATACGCCTCCTCCTGCATAGGATTTAGTGCTTCTATTTCGAATTTATTGAGAATCGAGCCTTTGAGCTTATTGTCGGAAATTCCTTTTTTATCTTTAGTGTTTTTTGACATTTCGAAAATTTTCTATTTTATTTTAATAATAGTATATAGCAAAGATAAAGATATTGCGTGAAAGGACAAACTCATCAAGGGCAAATATAAACTTAAACTTGGTAATTTACTAATTGGTGTTTATTTGATTAGGTCAAGACTTTAATGCTTCGCATTAAATGTTTTGGTTCTATGTCATTTACTGTGGGTAAAGATATTAGTCTTTTCAAATAGCCTTATAACAATGACCCATTGTAATAGATGTTTTCATTTTTTGCTTGAACAAAAAAGAAACAAAAAATTCAAGGCCAAAAAAATCTCCAGCCCTCTCTTCCAAAATAGTTTATTATCTAATAAAATAAGTTGATTAGAAACCTTAGTAACATTCTAGCTTTATTGCATTTGGGTCTTGGGATCAAAGCAAGCTTAATCATCATTTACCTGTCACTAATCAAAACGCAAGCGATTTTATTGATAATAATACCATTTTGAAATTCACTCCTAGGCCGCCCCGCTTTTTGGCCAATCCCACCGCCCGTCCTACAACGGAATATATGTTATTCTACAATAATAGAAAGATATTAGGAATTAGATTACCCGCACTATTTAACATAGAGCCAATGTTTTATTGACACAGATTAAAACTGATCTTGATTTCAATGGTTTCCAAAGGAAAACAATGAAAAAAATCATAGAAAATAATAGATGTCAGCGTCAAAAGAAATCGTAAAACAATGATATTAAGGTGAATATATAAAAATACTTTTAGCTTTTTAATTTGGGCTTTAGCCCAAACGCATATACAACTAGTTGATGTGAAACCAGATTTAATAATGAAGCTAAATTTTCGACATGTACTAAGAAAAAAACCAAAAATCAATAACAGGCTTCTTATTCCATGAATTTAGCTGTTCTTCTATTTCTTTTTTTCCTGTTGGAGATGCCACTACAATTATTATTTGAGGGTTTTCCATTGTTCTGATGTTCTCATAATGTTCTAATCGCACTCCATAAATATCTTTTCCTATTTTCCGCTCACTATCACATACCCAATGAAATTTATCGCCATATGATTGTAATAGCTTTGCCATGTCTTTGCCGTTTTTTCCACAGCCCCACAATACTAAAGGTCGCGTTTTATCTCTGTCTATTTCATAGAAAAACCGCAGTTTAAGGTCAAAATATCTATTATCCTTATACTCTTCCCAGGTACGTGAAATCCTGTCAGAACGATCTCTCCAATGATGCAATATTTTATCTATTCCGATAATAGTTAAACCCTGCTTATAGAAACGAAAACAGAGGTCATAATCTTCTGGATATATTAGTGGGTCAAATGCTCCTACTGCATCAAAATCCTCTTTATGAATAAGCCAACAATGAGATGGGATTACACACTCCCTGTAAATTTCTTGATAATGAGTACTTGCTCGAGCAACTTCATTAAGCCACTCTTCGTATTTAATAAATCCACCACCAACAACACCTTCATCTACAAAATGCTTAGTTCCTCCAGCGATTACAGTTCCTTTTCCGTATTTATTCCATTCTTCTACGAGCACTTGTATTTTATAGTCTGGCATCTTATCATCAGAGTCCATTCTATTGATTAGTGTGCCTCTTGTTTCTGCATATCCCACCTGTAATGTGGGTATAAGCTTTGGTTTATCACTATTAAAAAATCGAACTCTAGAGTCTTTTGCCGCATATTCTTGCAGAATTTTTGGGCTATCATCAGATGAATGATCATTTACTGCAATAAGTTCCCAATTTTGATAGGTCTGTGCCAAAATAGAATCCAAGCAATCGTGCAAATAGGGAGCAGTATCTTTAACTGCCATAATAATCGTAACTAGTGGTTGCTTTGTCATTACTTTGATGTTTTTTTCCAGGATTCTGGTAGTTTTTCCGTTATTTCAATATTTTGAAATGCTACACTAAAACGGGGGCCATGAATTTTTACCCATTCGGCCATTTCCGAAAGACCAGTTTCTAAACTGAGCTGTTGTTGAGGATTAAAAACAGCTTCAAACTTTTTATGATTAGCATAAGCATGAATCACTTCTTCTCGTTTTTCTAATTGTTTTAGGTTTAACTCCGATTGCATTGCATTACTAACTGCTATTGCTAATTCTTTTACAGAATATACCCTATCACTTCCTATATTAAAAACAGTATTTCTAGCATTGGGAATATTTATCGAATTTGCAATATAAGGCGCTACATCATCAATATGGGTAAAAGCTCTTGTTTGTTCACCATTCCCAAAAATGGTCAGTGGCTTTTTCTCCAAAATTTGATTCATAAATATACCCACAACATTGCGATATCTGTCCCCAATGTTTTGATGTTTACCGTATACATTATGAGGCCTAAAAATAATATAATCCATGCCAAACATCTTATGCGCATTTATTAGATCTAGCTCTACAGCGTATTTTGCTATTCCATATGGATCTTCTGGTTGTGGATGTTGTGTTTCTATTAATGGTAACGTATTGCTTCCATACACAGCTATAGAAGAAGTGAAAACAAAACATTTTACTTTATGATTAATCGATGCATTGATAAGATTAATGCTGCCGATTAAGTTATTTTGATAGTTGAATTTTCTAATAAAATGACTTAATCCTTCTGCTGCATAGGCAGCGAGATGATAAACATAGGAAAATTTATACTCTTCGAAAAGACTGTTTATTAAGTCAACATCAAGTATAGAACCCTCATAAAATAGAGCTGCGGAGTTGATATTTCCCTTGTCCCCTCCCGTAAGATCATCTAAAACTACAACCTTATGGTCTTGCTTTAGTAGTTGATTTACAAGGTGAGAACCTATAAAGCCCGCTCCTCCAGTTATAAGTGAAGTTATTTTCATCAAAATAAATTGTTATATATCGACATTCAGTATTATAGACAAATATTTACTAATTATTTGTCCAATGAAGTACACCAATGTCGCCGATAAAGATAACCGTTTAATTTCAGTCCCAGAGACTCATTTTAAAGGTAAAGTCAATTTAGCCCAAATAAAATTCACTTCACTGTGTAATAAGAGGACTAATTATTTCATTGATGAAGCAAATACAATTCAAGAGAATGATCCTACTTTCAGCCTTTTTTATACTCTAAACTAAATTGTAGAAATATTCAATTTCCTATATCAATCGGCTCGCATTTAGGTTGCAAATCGCTAAAATGACACCTCAATAATAAAAATGAAAGAGTTAAATCGATACATTTTTATTTAAGAATCTTCTCCGTTTCTATTTGCTTAAATAAATCATGCATAATTTCAACGTAAAGTTCTTCTTTTTCACTTTTCTGATTATGAAATGGATATAAAACAATCAATAAGGTTTGAACCCATTTATTCAGTATAGCATCTCTTGTATACGATTTTATTAATTGTTGTTTTGAATTATAAACATTCATTTCAACACTACACTTATATCGATACCGTATAGGGAAAATCGTTACAGTAAGTGACGACACAATAGTTCCAAAGAAAAACTTTGGAAAAGAAGTCTCTTGTTTGAATTTCATTCTGATTGTGATATCATGCTGGGTTAATAAACTATCTTTCAATGCTCTTCGCTTCGAATCGCCTACATCAGAAGCAAATTCAGTATAAGTTGAATAACGCTCAATATTACTTATCTCATTAAGTGCATCAAGAAAAAAATTATCAAAACCTTGTATATATTCACGCCTACTTTCCAATATTGGTATTGCATCATAGCCAATGGATTGATGATAATGACTAAAAATAAATAATACATTAACTTTTTGGGCATTGTAGTTCTTTACAGCAGTTTGTTCAAAACCGCCTTTAACATTTGACTTAAAAGTAGCACAGCTATTGAATAAAATGAAATAAACAATTAGAGCTAGATAGAAGGGAATAAAATGTGTTTTCATAGTTTTAGATTTTTAGGTTAATATTTATATTTGAATTAATCTAATTATCAATTGTAAATAGAGCCTTTAATCCTTCTGAATAACAATTCCTAAGAAAGATATGTCGTATACTAATTATTTCTTATCAAGAGCAAGTACTCTTAAGCTGTTCCTTTATAATACACCAAATATACAAATTTCAGAAGGCGATGTCAAGCAGCATAGGAAATAAGTATAAAGGCTTGAATAAACGATCATTTTATTATTTCGAACCCAATCAACAATCAAAATTTATCTATTTTTGCAAGCGCAAAATGTATTAAAAAAAACAGAAAGATAATTGTTATGGGAAGAGCATTTGAATATCGAAGAGCTGCAAAAGAAAAACGTTGGGGGATGATGTCGCGTGTGTTTCCTAAATTGGGAAATAAGATTACGATTGCGGCCAAAGAAAGTGGTCCAGACCCTGATATGAATCCTTCATTACGTACAGCTATTCAAAATGCCAAGGCAGCCAATATGCCTAAAGATAATATTTTGGCAGCTATTAAACGAGCTACAAGCAAGGAGTTTGAAAGTATGGTGGAGGTGAACTATGAGGGTAAAGGCCCGCATGGAGTTCTGGTTTTTGTTGAATGTGCTACAAATAATACTACTCGTACGGTGGCAAATGTAAAGTCTTATTTTAATAAAGCCGGAGGTAGTGTTGTGCCTACGGGTTCATTGGAGTTTATGTTTGAACGTAAAGCTATATTTGAGTTTGAAAATTCGAGCGATATTGATGTTGAAGAATTAGAACTGGAGTTGATTGATGCGGGTTTAGAGGAAATAGAGTTGATTGATGATGTGGTGGTTTTAAGTGGAGATTATAAGGCGTTTGGAACTCTTACAAAGGCATTAGAAGAGCAGGGTATTGAGCCCACGAAGTCGATTTTACAGCGATTTTCAACTTCGCCAGTAATATTTAATGATGAGCAACTAGATGAAATAAATAAAATGCTTAATAAACTAGATGAAGATGATGATGTGCTAGAGGTATTTACAAATATTGAGTAAGCATAATTCTTATGAATATTGTCAATAAAACATTAGCAAGGGAGTTGATTATTACCGACGATGGTTCGCATTCAATTTGCGTGCCTGAGCTGGATGAAAGTTATCATTCATCACATGGTGCTATTCAGGAGGCAAGACATATTTATATAAAAGATGCCTTAGTTTTTTCGGCAAAGCATGGTAGCAATTTGAATGTGTTGGAAATAGGTTTTGGGACTGGCTTAAACACTTTTCTAAGCTATCAATATGCCCTAGAGAATGGTTTGCGTATTCATTACCATGGAGTAGAGAAATACCCCCTGTTAGAGTCAGAATATAGTCAGTTGAATTATTCGGGTGATGAAAATTCCCAACATGAATTATTCCTTAAGCTCCATCAGTCCGATTGGGAAAGAGAAGAAAAGATTAATGATTTTTTCACTCTGTATAAGGAGCAAAAAGATATTCGCCTTTTACAGTTGCCTGATAATTTTTATGATGTGGTTTACTTTGATGCTTTTGGCCCTGATGTTCAGCCTGACCTATGGAGCGAGAAAGTGTTTCGAAAAATATTTCACTCTATGAAGGAAGGTGCTGTTATGACAACTTATTCGGTGAAAGGGCAGGTGAGAAGGGTGATGAAAACAGTGGGTTTCTCAGTGGAAAAAATACCTGGGCCAAGTGGTAAAAGGGAGATTACACGTGCTGTAAAAACTGTTAATGGTTAATAACTTGCAATATTAAATCCACTTACTAACTCAAAAGGAATTTCTTGTAAATCAACCTGCATTACTTTGGCTCTTGATGGACCCCTATGAAGCCAGTTAATAAACTCAAGCATAAAATTTTCTGGACCATATGCAATGATAATTACATCGCCATTGGGTAGGTTTTGTACGCTTCCGCTAATGCCAATATCTATTGCTCGCTGTTGTGTATAAAAACGAAAACCGACCTGTTGTACACGGCCGGTTATTAATATTTTGTAAGAAAGTGTTTTCAATTTATCTTCGATACCTTTTTAGTAAACTCTTTATTCGTGCATATTTTTCTTTATGAACCTTTAAGGAGGTAAAGCCTTCAATATTCTTAAACGTTCCTTCTTCGGTACGGAAAAGCTCAATATGAGCAGTTAAGGCGCCTTCTTTAATGAAATTTGCATAGTTGTCAACATCTTTAGCATTGCCTTCAACCTCAATCTCAATGTGTCTTGTGTCACCGTTTTTGTAGATGGCATTGACTTTAAATTTTATTGCAGCTGATTGAGAGTAGAAATTAAAATCTGCTTTCTCCAGTTTACCTTCAATAAAAATGTCTAAATGCTTTTTCATTTATTTATTAATTAGTACAAAAAATCTGTTTCCAAATACAGACTGTTTTTTTACATTTACTATGCAAAAGTAGTTCATTTTTACACAAATAACACAAATTTGTGATGTTTATTTGTATTATTATTCTAATACCTATAGGCTGTCTTTATAAAGCACTGTAAAGCAGGACTATAAAAATTTATGTATAATTGTTAATTTGATGTTTTATTTATTTATTGAATCTTAAAATTAGCTGATTAGATTAAAAAATAGTATATATATACAGTTATGCTAGATTATTTGTGTAATTTCAATACCAAATGCTATTTAAGGAATAATGATTTGACAAGGTAGTAACTACCAAATGCAGCTGTTATTCCTCCAATATTACTTATTAAAATGTAACTTATGGCAAGCTTAATATCTCCATTTTTAAACAATGAGATAGCCTCCAACGAAAATGAAGAGAATGTGGTGAACCCACCAAGTAGGCCAATCATAACAAAAAGCCGTAGGTTTTCCTGCTCAATATGTTGTTCGAAGAGTGCCCATGCTATACCAATAATAAATGATCCAATAATATTTACAGTAATCGTACCCCAAAAGAAAACTCTATTTGCCCACTCATGTACTCCTGTAGCAATAATAAAACGTAGTATACTGCCAATTCCACCACCAAGGGCAATTAAAAATAGTTTATACATTACTAATAATTAATATTGTATGTTTTTGTATTGAATTCTTCCGATTGAATGGTGTCTTTATAGATATGTTGATTGCCGCCTTTTGTTACGGTCCATTCCAAATACATCTTTTTATTTCCACTAACTTGACCAGTTTTAGTTAATGAATACGAAGGGCCATTTCCTATTATGGGGTCATTTGTCCAGCAGTTTTTACCTTTGACGGTTACATTACTAAATCGAAATTGAATTTTGTCATCATTTCCTTGAGGAGTAGTGTTTTTTACTATAAGAGTAATTTCAGCAATGGGAATTAGATCAACTTTAATATTGGTCTCACTATTGTTTTGTACATCTTCAGTTGCTAGATTAACAGAGGCATCGAAGTAATTATTCTTTGTAATATCAAGTCTATATCCAGACACACTTTCATGTTCAATATTGAAATTAAATTTCCCATCGGCTGAGGTTGAATAAGATTTTATTTCAATATAATTAGGGTTGTAAACACCTGATTGCACCTTGCTTGCTTTTAATGAGACTTTAGCTCCTGTAACATTTATACTTAATTGAGGGTCAAAAACTGACCCCGCAATTTCATAAGATTTTACATCTTTATTACAAGCAGAAACCAATATGATGTTTAAGCTTAAAATGCTTACCCCGATGATGTATAAAATGCTGACGCTATTTTTCATAATAAGTTCTATTGTGTTTGGCAAAAGTAGTAAATATAATTAGAGACCAAATAATCGTAATAAACGACCATCATGAAACATAAGAAATATCACTAGTATTGGAAAAATATAAATATTGTAGTTTACTGAGAAAAATACAAAGTTAAAAGTGGGTTTTTCAAACCAAAAGCTAATTAAGGGAAGCAATAAAAGAATAGGAATAAAAGGAAAGCTGCCATAGGCTGATGTATAATTATCTATTTGCTCATCAATTCCTTTTGCTCGAAGAGTAATACTTGTAATATCCTTGAATATAGTAGTTTGATTGAAACTATATATAATATCATTTGCAATAAAATCGGCAGGGGTTTTATCTTTTGATATAAGGTATAGTACGCCATTAATAACAAATTCTCTTTTTTTTATTTGTGAATTATATATGTAATTTAGTTCCTCTGGTAGGTGATATTTATGTGCTCGAAATTTGATGTCGTATGAAATGTTTCCCTCGTAATAATCTGTAAATATTTCTATTTCGGACAATGCAATTTTTTGTTCAATAGTGCCATTAAAGAAGTCTAAAACAAATAAAACTGCAAGGGTAATTCCCACAAAAGCCATGATTTTTGCTAATGATTTGCGCCAAGAATTTTGATATTCATGCAAGGCGGTTTTATAAATTATTATACTTTCACGCTCAAGGTTTGCATCGGCGGCTTTGCGAGCCTTCTCATATCGAGATTCAAACTCCTCACGGCTCATATTACTATATGGCTTAGTGTATTGTCGGTGTTTGTGATGTTGCGACCGAAATTTTGATGAAGAAGTATGACTCTCGTTTTTGGCTGTTTGATATATTGTTTTTTCGCTTATTTTTCCAGTAATAATATCAATGAGGTATTCATAAGCTTCATGGGCTTCAATAAATTGAGAGCGTGCTTCTATAGTCTTATTATGGTCAGGATGGAGCAGGAGGGCTTTCTTGCGAAATGCTCGTTTAATAACACCCTCTGTAGCCGAAGGTGAAATTCCAAGTATCTGTGCTGCTTGACTTCTTGTCATTACTTATAAAGTAGAAAGATGGTGTTTTGTTTTTGGATTTCTGGTTTACGACTTTTTTTCCATTCTTGAATTGTATGAACCTCAATCAACTCTTTCTCACCACTTATTTCTCTGGCAATACAGAGCTTTATTTGTGGAGATAGTTTAGCTAACATTTCATCAAGTAGCTTCTGGTTTCGGTATGGTGCTTCTATAAAAATCTGTGTTTGGTCTTCGTTGTTTATTCTTCCTTCAAGCAGTTTGAAATACTTTGCTCGCGCAAATTTATCAATGGGAAGGTAGCCAATAAAAGCAAAATTTTGACCATTGAACCCTGATGCCATGAGAGCCATTATGATTGATGATGGACCCACCATTGGGATTATCTGAACACCCTTTTGACGTGCGGCTATTACCACTTCGTTTCCAGGATCAGCAACGCAGGGGACACCTGCTTCGGAGAGTAATCCCATATCATAGCCATCCAAACAGGGCTGTATGAAACTCGGAATATCCATTGCCTGTGTGTGTTTATTAAGGATGAAGAAATCCATGCTATCGAAATCTTGCTTGGAGCCAATACGACGTAAGTATCGTCGAGCAGTACGAATGTCTTCCACAACAAAATGCTGTAAATCAATAGATTTATCTCTCACAAATTGTGGGATTGTATTTTGCCAATCACCATTGCTTATCGTTGTGGGGAGTAAATACAGCCTTCCTAGATTTTTATTCATAATTATTAAGTTAAGTTTTCAAAGGTAGCAAAAATGCGCTTGGGATAATGCTAAAATAGAATCTCATGGATGTTTTCCAAATCAACATTTCCACCGCTTAAAATCAGAGCTATTTTTTTATTTTTAAAAAACTCTTGATTCTCAATAATGGCTGCAAGCACCACTGCTGATGATGGTTCTATGATAATTTTCATGCGCTCCCAGATGAGATGCATTGCTGTTTTTATACTTCTTTCATTTACTGTAATAATTTGTGAAACATGCTCTCTGATAATAGGAAAGTTTCGCTCGCCTAGCGATGTAAGAAGTCCATCGGCAATGGTGTTTGGGTCTTCTGAAGGAATAATATATCCTGCTTTGAATGAATGAAAAGCATCATCTGCATTTTTTGGTTCTGCAGCAATTACCTTGGCATTATTGCCAAAATAGTGATTTGCCAAAGCAGTACCTGCTAGTAATCCTCCACCACCTACAGGAGCAATGATATAGTCAAGATTGTCCAAATCGCTAAGCAGTTCTTTAGTGGCTGTTGCCTGACCTTCAATTATTTTATAATTGTCGTATGGATGAATTTCTGTGGCTTTTGTTTTTGAAATTACCTTTTTCAATTCCGATTCACGAGCTTCAAGATTAGCTTCGCAAAAATGAATAATTCCTCCATAGTCTTTTACGGCATTCACTTTTACTTTTGGTGCATTCTTGGGCATTACAATATAGGCAGCTACATTTTTTATTTGAGCAGCGCGAGACAATGCTTGTGCATGATTTCCCGAAGAGTGAGTGCAAACTCCATTTTGAAGTTGTTTTTCATCAAGAGAAAATACTGCATTTACGGCCCCTCTTGATTTAAAAGCTCCAACTTTTTGAAAATTCTCACACTTAAAAAACATATTGCAAGCAAATAACTTGTCCAGTTGCTGAGAGCTCATTATCGGAGTGCGATGAATATGCTTTTCGATTCGTATATGTGCTTGTTCTATGGATTTTTTTGTGGGTGTTATCATGTATATTTTTCTTGTTTATTACTTCTATTAGCTTAGTATTCCACGAAGGATTTCAATTTCTTGATTAAGCCCCATGGAGGTTGTTTTCTCCTTTTTAAGCTCCATCATTTGCTCAAAAGTGAAAAATCGTGCATCTTCAACTTCTTTTTTATTGGCTTCAATGTTTTTATCTGTTTGAGTAATGAATATAAACATTAAGGCAGTAGAATTGGGCGCTTTGAAAATACGTTTCTCCAGTAAATCCAAAAAATCAGGTTTGAAATTAATCTCTTCTTGCGATTCTCGAATAACAGCTTGTTCAATATCTTCACCATGTTTTATGTGACCTGCCACTGCGGCATCCCATTTCCCTGCTTCAATATCTGATTTAAGACTTCGTTTTTGCAATAATATTTGACCACTATTATTAATCAAATGCATACGAATAACAGGGTAAATCAATTCAGGATTTCGGTGACATTCATCGCGGGTGGCTTTGCCTATCACATTGCCTTCTTTGTCCACAACAGGAAGCCATTCTGTATTTCTATTATTAAGGTATTGTCTCAGAAAAACAAAACCAAAGTAAAGACCAAATATTATATAAAATAGTGCAGTACTCACAAAAGCCCATGCCTCATTTGACAAGAAATAGGCGCTATAGATAACCATAATAATGTGTAAAACAACAATATAAAACAGTTCGCGCACTTGTTGTTTCATCTGCAAAATTTGTTTTTCGTGCAAAACGAGATCCTTCATATATCGCTCACTCATTTTCATCAGTATATTTTTACTTGAAAAGGCAGATATACCTAAAACTACCGCCAGTATGGATTCAATGATTGCAGGTTTTAGCTTGAAAAATATATCGTCATGAAGAATAAGAGAAATGCCACCCATTCCAATAATAAGTGCTGTGTCGACAAGTACAAAACGCTCTAGCCTACCTTCTTTTATGCCAATGAAAACAAGTTGGATTATCCCTACTCCTACAGCGGTGTAAATGCCAATTGTTGTTCCCCATATTTCATCGGCAATTATGAAAATTAGAATGGGAAGCAAGCCCGGAAGCATCTTTTTTAGCAAGCTGAGTTTATCCATTGTTTATTTGGTCAAATGTTGGTATTTCTTTCAGAAAAACTATTCGATTATTTTTGTAATCCATTTTGCAAGCAAAATGCTCCATCCCATTGGTTATTATTAAATAGTCTACATGCAATGTCAAATTATAACGTGCCGCTTGATCAAAAGTGTCTTGCTTAAGCTTTATTTCAGGGGCTTTGCATTCCACTATCAAAACAGGATTTCCTAGTTTATTATATTGTACAATATCAGTTCGCTTTTGCATCCCATTTAGCTTAAGCCCTTTTTCGATAGCCATTAAGCTTGCAGGATAGTTTTTTTCCTGTATCAAATATTGCATAAAATTTTGACGTACCCATTCTTCGGGAGTTAACACATAGTGTCGCTTACGAATGCTATCAAAAATTTCTGTTTTCGCATTGTCATTTTTGCGTAAACGGAATTGATATTCAGGTAAATTGAGCTTTATCATTACAGTAGATTATTGGAAAGCGAAGATAGGGAAATAGGATTAAGTCATAAATGATGAATTTACTTTTTTTAATCGTATTCTCAACAATGATAGTTTTTGGGTTTGCGGTAGAAACACCTTTGTAAATTTATTTGATGGCTTTTTCTTGTTCAGTGACATGCGTTTTTTTCTATTTTTACTACTTATAAAAATCACCCAGTTACACGCCCTATGAAACGAAATATTTATTTAGTACTAAGCCTTATCTATTTAAGCTCAACACTCCTTTTATTTTCATGTAATAAAGAAATAAAGCAATCTAATAATCCCATTGAATATGTAAACCCTTTTGTAGGAACAGGAGGGCATGGACATACTTATCCTGGAGCAAGTGCTCCCTTCGGAATGGTGCAATTGAGCCCCGATTCAAGACTTACGGGCTGGGATGGTTGCTCGGCTTATCATTATTCGGATTCTGTGGTTTATGGATTTAGTCATACCCATCTAAGTGGTACGGGTATATCTGATTATGGTGATATTTTATTTATGCCAACCACTAGCGACTATAAGTTTAGCAGTGGGGAAGTGGATTACGGTTATGAATCAGAGTTTAGCCATGAAAATGAACGTGCTGAACCTGGATTTTATGAAGTTTTATTAGAGCGTTACCAAGTAAAGGTAGAGTTAACTGCCACAGAGCGAACAGGTATGCATCGTTATAGCTTTCCTCAGGGAGAGGAGGCTCATGTTATTTTGGATTTGAAACATAGAGATATTGTTTTGGAATCGTTTGTAAAATTGAATGGAAATAAGGAAGTTGTTGGAATGCGACGCTCGAGAGCATGGGCGCAAAATCAATATGTTTATTTTGTAGCTCAATTTTCAAAACCTTTTCAGTCAGCTCATATTATCACAAATGACACTCTTAAAGAGGGAATTACAGATGCAAGCGGGAAAAATTTAAAAACAATATTTAGTTTTGGATCTGTTGATGAGCTTGTAATGAAAGTGGGTATTTCAGCGGTAAGTGTTGAAGGCGCTCGAAAAAATTTAGAAGCTGAAAATCCTAATTGGGATTTCGATAAAGTAAAAACGGCATCGCAGGAAAAATGGAATAATGAATTAGCTAAAATTGAAATTGAAGGAGGAACACAAAGTCAGAAGGAAGTATTTTATACTTCGCTTTATCATGCTTATTTGAATCCAAACTTATTTATGGATGTGGATGGCAAGTATAGAGGGACTGATATGAAAATACATCAGTCAAAAGGATTTGACTATTTTACTGTATTCTCTTTATGGGATACTTTTAGAGCAACCCATCCTTTGTTTACTCTTACTCAACAAAAACGAACCGCTGATTTTATTAAAACCTTTATTCAGCAATACGAAGATGGTGGGCAGTTACCTGTGTGGGAATTAGCTGGTAATTATACAGGCTGTATGATCGGTTATCATTCCATACCAGTTATTGTGGACGCCTATTTCAAAGGGATACGTGATTATGATATTAAAAAGGTATATCGAGCAATGAAACATAGTGCTGATCAATCTCATTTGGGATTAGATGCTTATAAAAAAAATGGTTTTATAGCCATAAATGATGAGCCAGATTGTGTGTCAAAAACCTTAGAATATGCATATGACGATTGGTGTATAGCTCAAATGGCAAAAGATTTGGGTGAAGAAGATGACTATAGGCGATATATAATAAGAGCCCAATCGTATAAAAATATATATGACGCCGAAACGGGTTTTATGCGTCCAAAAAAGGATAATATTTGGAAAGCTCCTTTCGACCCACGTGAAGTGGATTTTAATTTTACGGAGGCCAATTCATGGCAGTACAGCTTTTTTGTGCCGCAAGATGTGAATGGGCTTATTGAGCTACATGGAGGTGATGAAGGTTTTGTTGCGAAATTAGATTCCTTATTCACTGCCTCTACAGAGACTTTAGGACGTCACCAATCTGATATTACCGGGCTTATTGGTCAGTATGCTCATGGAAACGAACCTAGTCACCATATGGCATATTTATATAATTATGCTGGCCAGGCTTGGAAAAGTCAAGAAGTACTTCATCGTATTATGGATGAGTTGTATACTACACAACCCGATGGGCTAAGTGGTAATGAAGATTGTGGTCAAATGTCTGCTTGGTATGTATTAAGTGCTATGGGTTTTTATTCGGTTACACCTGGAAGTGTAGACTATATTTTTGGTACTCCATTATTTGAAAAAGTAACGCTTAATCTAGAGAATAGAAATCAGTTTGTAGTGAAGGCAAAAGAGGTTTCTGCAACTAATTTCTACATTCAAAAAGCATGGTTAAATGGAAATGAATATGACAAATCATATATCACGCAAAATGATATAATGAATGGTGGTGAATTGATTTTTAAGATGGGGCCAAAACCTAATAAGGAGTGGGCTTCTATGGAAGCTAGTAGGCCAAAATCTACTATTACAGATAATCTTATACAGAGTGTACCTTTTGTGATTGCTAAATCAAAAACTTTCAGTGATTCTTTGAAAATTGAATTGGGTTCGCCCAACCCTGATGCGAAAGTTTTTTACACTATTGATGGTAATGAGCCTGATGAAAGTGCTATAGAATATACTGGAGCGTTTTATATTTATGAATCGAACACTGTAAGGCTGATTTCTTTTATGGATGATTTGCCTGCGTCTAAAATTGTAGAAAGTAGTTTTGTAAAAATTGATCAAAGATTTAAGTTGAAATTAATTTCTAAATATAACAACCAATACACTGCAGGAGGAAAAAATGGATTAATAGATTTTATTCATGGAGGCAGCGACTTTCGTGATGGTACTTGGCAGGGTTATGAAGCTCAAGATTTTATCGCTATTTTGGATTTAGGCAAATCGCAAAAGATTAAAACTATTTCTACGGCTTATCTTCAATCTATTCGCTCATGGATATGGATGCCCAAACAGGTGGAGTATTTTGTGTCGGATGATGGGCAGAACTTTAGAAGTGTTGGAGTGCTTAAAAACACATTGCCAGACGATGAATATCAAACGATTAGTCGCTTATTTACCCTTAATCTTTCAGCTGTCTATGGTCGTTATGTGAAAATTGTAGCGCAAAATTATGGAACGATCCCAAACTGGCATTTAGGCGCAGGTGGTCAAGCTTGGATATTTGTTGACGAAATAGAAGTGGAGTAGTTTTAATTAGTTGTTTGCAAGTGATTTGTTAAACTGTTAAGGAATCATCAAATCATCAAATCATCAAATCAAACCCTATCATTTAAGTATACAGAGTTAACAAGGAAGTCTAAATATTGCGCACGACTATAAGCAAATGTGTCGTCAATGCGCAATTGAGATAATTTGCCTCTAAAATCGTCTAGGTTTTCATAGCCTTTCTTTGCCATAAATTCGCTCAACTCATTCATAATATCTGTAATTTTATTTATTCCATCTTTGTACATTACACTTACAACTTGCACTGTGTCAGCTCCAGCCAATATCAGTTTGGCAACATCTTCACCATTAAATACTCCAGTTGATGAACATACATCGGCTTCAATTCTATTGTATAGAAGGCCTGCAAATCGTAGTGCCAGTCCGTAATCACCTTTAGATGAAAGGTTGTAAGGGAAAATCATTTCTTCTTTTTCCAGGTCAATATCCGGTTGGAAAAAGCGGTTAAAAAGTACAAAAGCATCAGCGCCAAGGTTATCCATACGCTTAATTACAGCTAGAGGATTGTTATAAAATGAGCTAAGCTTAACAGCCACAGGAATATTTACTGCCGCCTTAATTTTTTCTACAATATCGAATTGCCAGTTTACAAAATCAACTTCTGCCGACTCCATTTCTTTGGGTAAAGTGTAAAAGTTAAGTTCAATTCCATCAATACCAATGGCTTCAATTTGTTTAGCATAATCAACCCAGCTTACATCGTAAACTGCATTTAGACTTGCAAATAAAGGAATATTAAGCACTTCCTTTGCTTTCTTGAGCTTAAATAAATACTCCTTTGGTCCAGATACATCCAAATCAGGGTAGGGGGAAGTTTCATCAGAATTTTGTGCAACATATTCATCAATAAAATTAGAATACTCTAGGTTTTCCATATGAAGCTGTTCTTCAAATAATGATTTGTAAACTATAGCTGAAGCACCAGCTTCTTCCATTTGTTTTAGGCTTTCAATATTACCTACCATATTATTTGCACCAACTATTACTGGGTTTTTTAGGGTAATCCCCATATACTTAACTGAAAGATCTATTTTGCTCATCTGTGATAATATTTAACTATTATGTAGATTACAAAATTAAGTAGAAAGTAACTGTGATTTAGATTGAAAAACCTTATATATATCAATTTTTGAATGTGTTATTTTATAAGTGGTTTGCTACAAAATAATCCCAAATAGGGTCTTTAGGAGGATTGGCCAAAATACTTAGGTCGGTCTTTTTTACGGGATGAATAAAATCAAGATAACGGGCATGTAGATGGATAGAGGCATCTTTATTACTTCTTTTAGCTCCGTATTTTAAGTCTCCCTTGATAATGCAACCCATATTTGCCAATTGCACGCGTATTTGATGATGACGTCCAGTAAGTAGCTCAATTTCCAAAAGGTAATATTTATCTGAGGAGGCAATATGTTGGTATTTTAATTCAGCTTTTAAGGCTCCTTCAGTGCCTTCTTTTACTACATAACTTTTATTCTGCTTGGGGTTTTTACGTAGATAGTGAAGTAAATGACCATTTTTATTTTTTGGCTTTTGTTCCACTACAGCCCAATATTTTTTATGAATTTCGTGCTTGCGTAGCATCTCATTCAATCGACTAAGGGCTTTACTGGTACGTGCAAATATCACTGCACCACTTACGGGTCGGTCAAGCCTGTGAACCACACCACAAAAAACATTCCCTGGTTTATTATATTTTTCTTTTAGATACAGCTTGGTGATTTCGCTCAATGGCATATCTCCAGTTTTGTCACCTTGTATAATATCCGAGGGTTTTTTATTAACGACAACGATGTGGTTGTCTTCGTATAATATGTCGTTTTTAATATTTCGCAATGCTTTTTATTATTTTGTATATTTTAGATGTCATACTTTGGCACAATTTTGAAGTTTCGAAATGAAATGGAGAAAATTCAAAATCATTCAGTCTTACTTAATCAAAAACTTTTTTCTCGGCTTTTAAGCTTATCGAAGGGCAATTAATACTGTTCCCGTTCATTGGGAAAGTCCTTGGACTTTACATCATCAATATAAGCTTGAACTGATCCCATAATCTCTTCTTTCAAGTTATGATATCGGCGAAGGAATCGAGGAGAAAAATCCTGAGTAATTCCTAGCATGTCATGCAATACAAGTACTTGACCATCAACTAAGCCACCTGCACCAATACCAATTACAGGGATTCTAAGGCTATTGGTAACTTCGCCTGCAAGTTTAGCTGGTATTTTTTCTAAAATTATTGAAAAACAACCTGCTTCTTGAAGTAGTTCTGCATCTTCACGTAAACGATCTGCTTCTACTTTATCCTTGGCTCTCACAACATAAGTTCCAAATTTATGAATCGATTGTGGTGTTAGTCCAAGATGTCCCATAACAGGAATTCCAGCAGATATAATACGTTTTACCGATTCCAATACTTCTCTACCGCCCTCAATCTTCACCGCATTGGCACCCGCTTCTTTCATAATACGAATAGCACTCGAAAGAGCTTCTTTGGAGTTCCCTTGATAGGTTCCAAAAGGTAAATCTACAACAATCAAAGGTCGTGTGGCAGCACGAACAACTGATGAAGCATGGTATATCATGTCGTTTAATGTAATAGGTAATGTGGAGTCGAAGCCAGCCATTACATTGGAGGCTGAATCACCAACTAATATTACGTCGATACCTGACGTGTCAAGTATTTTTGCAAAGCTATAATCATAGGCCGTAAGCATGGCTATTTTCTCACCTTTAAATTTCATTTCTTGTAACACATGCGTAGTTACCTTTGATTTGTTTACCGTATTTGCACTTGACATGACAAAGATTTATTGGTTATTATATGGCAAAACTACGATTTTTTTTAGTGTGCTATTTTTTTTTAGTTCAATAAACCTTTTTACAATTATTCTGTCAGAAAACAATCAAGCATCACTTAAATTCAATATTATGAAAAAGTATATATTCTTCTTAGCACTTTTTTTAATTAATTCTATACACTCAAATGCTATTTCTTTTGTGGGTGCCGACCTTACTTATTCTTGTATTGGTGGAAATACTTATGTAATCACTTATTCGCTTTACCAAGACTGTAATGATACTCTAGTTCCAGACAGCCAAATGCTTAGTGTTGAATGCTCTTCGAATTCATCAATGAATTCTCAAGTTTATTTACATCAAATATCATTTACAGGCCAGGATGTAACACCATTTTGTGGGTGTGATACAACAACATGCCTGGGAGGAACGAGTTTTGGCGTTCGAGAATTTGTTTATCAAAAGGTGTTAATTCTGCTTCCATGCGATATGTGGAAAATTAAAGTGAGTGGATGTTGCAGAAATACGGTGTCTTCAGTTCAAGGAGGCTCTTCAAATTCTTTTATGGTAGAAACGAGTTTCAATAATCTTATTACCCCTTGTAATAGTGGACCAATATTTTCCGATAAACCGATTGTTATTCCTTGCAAAGGGAAGAGCTTTTGTCTCAATCATGGAGCTCTTGAAGCTGATGGCGACTCCTTATCATTTTCTTTTGATGCTCCGCGCAAAAATGATGGCACAGCGGTTTCATATCTTTATCCTTGGTCAACATCAAACTTTCTTTCCTCTTCAACACCAATAACTTTGGATTCTATCACAGGTGATATCTGTTTTGTCCCAGATTCGATGATGTCATCCATAACGGGTATTTTGGTTAAAGAATATAGGACGATAAATGGGATTCCCACTTTAATTGGCACAACGAAACGAAACATCCAATTTCGGATAATGAGTTGCCCCAATAGCATTCCAGTTTTGTCGGGTATAGATACATTAAACACACATACATACAATCCAAATGATAGTATTTTTAATATGGATTGGCCAATTGGTAAATTGATTGATTTTGATATCAATGGATATGATGCTGATACGGCAATACCCGGCTGTAATGTGCATCCAGAGGCGTTTTCAATTATCTGGAATAATGGAATTCCTTCTGCAACTTTTACTCCTCATTTTAATGGAACAGATTCAGCCTATGCTCATTTTCAATGGCAGCCAACTTTTGCCGATGTGGCAAGTTCACCTCATTGTTTTGTAGCTACTATTAGCGACGAGGCATGTCCGTATATGGGTATGCAAAGCTTTGCTTATTGTATAACTGTTACATCTGGTGTGGGAATTGAGGATAATAATAAAAATACAGCACTGAGACTTTACCCCAATCCTTCTTCAGGAATATTCGAGATTAGTTATTCAACAGCTTCGGAAAGTGATTGTTATCTACATATATACAATGTGGAGGGAAAGGAAGTATTTACTCAAGTTTGGAGATTACCTAATATACATAAAGTACATAAGCTTAATCTAATTCATTTGCCGAATGGAGTTTATTATTTGAATCTTATTCAAAATGAACAACTCTTAAAATATAAAATTCTAATAGAGAAATAGAAGTGTCTCTGATTTATTTACTCCAGTGAAAAGGCCGCCAATCGTTATTTTGTGGCTTTTTTGCATTGGTAAATCGAATAGTTTTTATAAAACTTGTATGAATTATTAATATTTTCGTGAATCATAATTAATAAGGTATTCTCTATGTCAGCAAACACTTTTGGACGTATTTTTAGATTAACAAGTTTTGGCGAATCACATGGGGATTCTGTCGGTGGCATTATTGATGGTTTTCCAAGTAATTTCAAAATAGATATACAAGCTATTCAACAGGAAGTTGATCGCAGAAAAACGAATAGTGGCAACTACAGCTCGAAACGTAATGAGTTGGATAAACTGGAGTTTATTTCTGGTATATTTGAGGGTAAAACACTAGGGACACCCATTGCTTTTCAGGTGAAGAATAAGGATGCTCAATCAAAAGATTACGATGACCTAAAAGATGTTTATCGTCCCTCTCATGCAGATTATACTTGGGAAGCTAAATATTCGCATCGTGACTATCGAGGTGGAGGCAGAGCTTCGGCACGAGAGACATTGAGTAGGGTAGTGGCTGGTGCTTTTGCAAAGCAGTGGCTGGCAAGCAAAGGAATTACATTTACTGCATGGGTACGGCAAATTGGTGAAGTTAGTGCCATGGATTTAAGCATTCCTTCTTATGAAGAAATTGAAGCCAGTGAAATTCGTTGTCCTGATAAATTTGCTGAAGCAGAAATGCTAAAAGAGTTGGAGAATGCTCGAAAAGCCCAGGATAGTTTGGGCGGACTGATACATTGTGAAATAGAAGGTGTGCCGGCGGGTATTGGAGAACCTGTTTTTGATAAGCTGCAAGCCGAACTGGCCAAAGCCATGTTGAGTATTCCTGCGGCGCAAGGATTTGAGTATGGTAGTGGTTTTGTTGGAGCACAGCTTCGTGGTTCTATTAATAATGATGAATTTGAAGTGGTTGATGGCGCGCTGCGCACCAAAACCAATTTGTCAGGCGGAATTCAGGGCGGAATTTCCAATGGAGAGAATATCTACTTTAATGTGGCATTTAAACCCGTAGCAACCATTGGCCGTGAACAAGAAACCCTTAAGCGTAATTTAGAACCCGTAAAGCTCAAGGCCACAGGTCGTCACGATGTATGTGTAGTTCCCAGAGCGGTTCCCATAGTTGAGGCAATGGCTGCTATGGTTATTTTGGATTATTATCTTTTGAATATTCGCTAATATGAATATCCCTACAATCATTGAAGCATTAATTCAATATCGTATTCAATTATTCTTGATCTAAGTAAGGAGAGAAAGTCACTTATTATCCCAGCTTAGCCCGCTTCACTATATAATTCATCAAAACAGCTTCAAATCCTGCATTAATATCGGCTTCAATAAAGTCGATTTTGAATTGCCCACATCGCAACTTCAATTCATTTTTGAAACTCTTTATCTGTTTTACATACTGTTCTTTAACATCTTTAGGATTTAGTTTTAACACTTCACCACTTTCGGCATCAATAAATTGGTAGGGTCTATTTTGATAATCAAAATCTAGCTCTGTTTCTTTATCTACTGTATGAAATAGTATTACCTCATGTTTATTATGCTTTAAGTGTTGTAGAGCCGAAAACAGCTCATCAGTATTTTCAATATCCTCAAACATGTCACTAAAAATCACAATAAGTGAGCGTTTATGAATGCTTTCAGCAATTTGATGTAATGCTTTTCCTAGATGGGTAGAATGTTTTTGGTTTGGGGGTGGAGCCTCTAGCAGGTTCTCCAATTTGTCGTAAACCAAATGCTGATGCGCCACATTGCTTCGGGTAGGTGTTTGTAATTGAATCTCCTCATCAAATAAGCTTAGTCCATAAGCGTCGCGCTGTTTTTTAAGCATTTCGATAAGGGCTGCGGCAGCATAAACAGAAAATACCATTTTATTAGGAGTTTCCAAACTTGGTGTTTTTGGAAAAGGAAAGTACATGCTACTGGAAGTGTCAATCACGATTTGACATCGTAGGTTGGTTTCTTCTTCATAGCGTTTCACAAACAGTTTATCTGTTTTACCATAAAGTTTCCAATCGATATGGCGTGTTGATTCACCTGAGTTGTAAAGTCGATGCTCAGCAAATTCAACCGAAAAGCCATGAAAAGGGCTTTTGTGTAGTCCCGTGATAAACCCCTCTACCACTTGGCGAGCTATTAGCTCTAATTTTCCAAAAGCTTGAAGTTGGTTTCGATTGATTTGATTATTACTCATTTGGTAAATTGGATTAATCCATAAAAAAATGCCACTTTATTTCTTGAAATAAAGTGGCATAAAAATACATTTTTTTAAGCTTGCAATTATACTAGTGCATCTAATTTTGCTGCTAGTACCGCTTTTGGTACAGCACCTACTTGCTTGTCAACTAATTCGCCATTTTTGAAGAATAATAATGTTGGGATATTGCGTACTCCATATTCTACAGTTACGTTTGGATTTGAATCCACATCAATTTTTCCACATACAGCACGACCATCATAGTCATTTGCCAATTCTTCAACAACAGGCCCTACCATGCGACATGGTCCACACCACTCAGCCCATAGGTCAACTAATACGGGTTTGTCTGATTTAAGTACTAATTCTTCAAAATTAGCATCGGTTAATTCTAATGTCATAATATATTATTATTTAAGTGTTTATAGTCAAATCAATTACTCACTTAGAGCAGTGCAAAAGTAGTATTTATTTAGTCAATTATACAGAGTATTTTATTAAAAAGATATTAACGTAAATTACAAACCTAAACTAAAAAGAAATTGAAAGTAAAAATCAGCTTCCATGGGCAGGTATGCACTTCTAATTCCAATTTCAAATGGTGCCATATGGCGGAGAAAGTGCAAGTCGGTGGTTAAGTCAATTCCAAATGATTTGTTTTCAATATTTTGGTGGTGCATATTGTATGAGGATGATCCAATACCATAGTCGAAGAAAAAAGCTCCCTTTAGACGCTTAAAGTATGCCAAAGAACCCAAACTATAATCAGGATAAAAAATGGGAAAAATATAATCAAAACGGAAGCTGAAATACTCGTCGCTGTATATATCTGAATATCCTCTAGGGAATAAAATAAGGTCGCTAAAAGTAAAACTATAGCTGTCTTTTATTTGTGCAGCAAGGTAAAGCCTTGTAGTGTGATGTTTCATAAAGCCTGGAAAATAGAGGCGTGCAGCTGCAGAGATAAGAAGCGAACGTTGTAATTGATCAAATGGTGTGTCACGTACATTGATATCTATACTTTGTCCCCAACGAGTTTCAATATCGCGAATTCCTTTTTTGAGTTTATGATGCATATACAGACGGTAACGACTAGTATGATATGCTTTACCACTTGGAAAATAGTTGGGTGTTGAAGGGTTTGACCCTAATATTTGTGTGTAAATTCCTACAGAAGGCTGAATATAATTGGAATACTTGCCTCTTGTAAAGTTGAGTGGTTGAATAATATTAATTCCAATATTTGTGGAATTATAAGTAAATCGCTCTTTTTGGCCATCAGGATGCTTTATATTTTTAGCTCGATCTTCATATTCTACATCAAAATCAATAATTGGATACCAACCTTTATAACTGAAATTTGCATAGTAGCGACTCGTTTGCTCGTTCATTCTATACTCATAGCCAAAGGTGGATACCATGGAGCTTAATAGATTTTGAGAAGCGATGGTAAAACCCGGGTTTGCTTCAATATTATCAATATTCAAACCAACAGGTGCCCACGAATGGATATTAAACAAATGTGGGAATTTACGATATTTTGTTTGTGCAAAAATGCTATCTTTTGGTGGATACAATTGGATATTTGATTTGTCACTACTTAAATATGATTTATAAAAATCATCTTTTTTATGTTCTTTGGCTAATTGGTTTAATTCTATTTTCTGCTTGGCGAGGTGGTAACCCTGTGAGGAGTATGAGTTGAAAATCAATTTATTATCATCTGTAATATTGAAACTGCCAATTCCATAAGGTACGGATGTGATTTGATATTCGGTATTTGTACTAAGAATGAGGGCGTGGATATTTGAAATACCACTTTTGCTGCTCACAAAAAGCAAAGTATCACCTTTTAATACAGGATTAGAAATGTTTTCGAAAGTAGGAGGTAGCAATACTTTATAATCGTTTGTATCGTTGAGAAAATATTGCAAAACACTGTTTCCCTTTGGGCCAATCTCAATGGTGATAATGGATTTAGAGTCTTCGCTAAATCTACTTTGCCTACAAAAGTACTTAGGGATTATGACAGATTTAAAATTTTCATCTTTTGCGGAAATTATATTTAAGCAATATCCGTTTTGAGCATATGTATCGCCTACAACAATATATTTGCCTTTTTTATCTATGCTTGGAAAAAAATATTGGCTTTTGTGACTAAGCTGTTTTACTTTTTTAGTTATTAAATTGTAGCTTTTTACTACCATAAACTTGCGATGCTGCCAGCGTGGATTATACGTTCGCTCATTCCAAACAACTAGACCATCTGCCACACTTAAATTATCAATATTACCGTAGCCAGGGGTATATAGGATTTTTATTTTTCCAGTATTAATATTAATACTTATTATTCGACTGATATCATCAATGCCACTCAATAAGCAAATAACAGTATTATTATTTATTTTATTGGGAAATAGGAAGTTGCGAAAATTGTGTGTGTTGTTAAAGCTTAGTGTATCGTAGTTTGATAGTTTTAGTTCTTTCTGGTTGGCTGTCCATACACTGTCCAAATCAGACATAATATCACTGTAAAAATGAACTTTGTTTAAGCCGCTTTGCTTTTTTATAGCATGAGAAAAAGGAACTACCATATATGGGTTTCGAGCCGAATAGTTAAGCGTCTTTGACCAAAAATCCTTACCATATTTTTGTTGAGCGATTGTGGTTAAATGATAGCCTAAAACATAATGATCTGGCACATAGTTTTTATAAGAACCATTATATGCTTTATCGTACGAATACTTACCATATTTCAAAATTTGTGCTTTTAGAAGCATGCTAAAATCAGGGTCACGCCCTCGTCCTGTTTCACTTAAAGCTGTTTCGGTAGCTACTGCATCACCTTCCAAAAACCACATCGGAATATAAGCCCCCAAGACACCTCCAGTTGCGGCTTCACCAAAAACGTATGACAGTACTTTTGTAAAACCTTGACGCATTTTACTCACTTGTACAACATGCCTAAACTCGTGTAAAGCTATTTGTTCCCACCAATCTTCACCATAGCTCGATTGTGGAGGTGTGCTATATGCCTCCATTCGTTTGGGTGCCCATACTACCATAGCATTGGAGGTTGATGCTTCCATATGCATTATAATATCAATACGTTTGGGCTGATGATTTAGGCCTTTTGGAACTTGTTGGGCAGCCCATAATAGTTTATTGGCAAAATGTTGAGCTTGTTTTTCAGCATAATCTGGATATACTAAGCTGAAGTATTCAGTTTTAATTTGCTTCCAATGGATACTAGCAGGGTCTTGTCCTGTTTCGTAAAATTGTGCATTAAGTGTAGCGAGGCTACTAAAATAAACAAATATGATAAGGGTAAATATCTTCATTTGAATAGCAAATATGCAACTAAATATTGGTTTTTTTTTCAGACCTTTGAACAAAATTATAATATGATAGAAGACTTAGGGAAATACGGGAAGTTATTTGAGCTGTTGGTAAAGGATTTTACTTGGCCTACTGATTATATGTTTAAGTTTATTGTGCCATTTAGTGCCGATAATTTGAATAAGCTGAAATCTTATTTTTCAGAGGATGCCATTATAAAGCATCAAGAATCGAAAAGCGGAAAATATATTAGCTTCTCAGCAACGCAGAAGTTTGATGATCCAATGGATATAATCGATATCTATACAAAAGCAGAAGAGATAGAGAAAATAGTTTCTTTATAAGTGTTCATTTTAGGGTGTGATTTATCCTATAAAAAATATACAGTATTAACAAATCAACAATTAAACAGTTAAAGATGTTTGGAGATATAATAGAAAAAATGAAGGTGGCGCAGGAGGAATCCAAAGAAAAGCTGGCGCGTATCTTAGTAGATGGACAAACCGAAGGCGGTGGTGTGAAAGTAGTGGTTAATGGAAATAGAGAAGTTAAGCAAGTTTATTTTACAGCTGAGTTTTGGGCGCAAGCAGAAAAGGAAGAAGTAGAAGAACTGACGATGATTGCCCTAAACCGTGCCTTGGAAAAAGCAGAAAAAATGTATACTGAAGAAATGTCGGGAGCTGCTAAAGGGATGATGCCAAATATTCCTGGAATGGGAAACCTATTTGGAAAGTAATCTCTTTTACCCTAATATTTGAAAACTTAATTATAAAAAACTATATAAAATGAATAGCTTAAATAAGAATAAACTAGAGGTGTATTTGCAAAAGTCTGCCGAAGATTTTACTAAAGCAGATTTAGTTAAGTACATTAGCGAAAAAGGTATCGAAATGATAAATTTTAGATATCCTGCTGAAGATGGTCGATTGAAAACCTTAAATTTTATTATCACAGGTGAAGAACATTTAGATCAAATTTTATCAACGGGCGAGCGCGTTGATGGGTCAAGTCTATTTTCTTTTATGGATGCAAGTTCCTCTGATTTATATGTATTACCTCGCTATAAAACAGCATTTGAAAATCCATTTAGCGAAGCGCCAACACTTGATATTTTATGTTCTTTTTACGATTCGAAGGGTAAGCCAATGGAGTCTGCCCCAGAATATATTTTGAAGAAAGCACATAAACATTTTCAGGAAAAGACGGGTTTTATTTTTAAGGCTCTTGGCGAACTAGAGTATTATGTAATGGCTGATAAAGATGATCTTTATCCAGCAACTGATCAAAAAGGCTATCATACTTCTGCCCCTTTTACCAATTGGGAGCATTTACGTACAAATGCTATTCGGTTGATTGCGGAATGCGGTGGTAAGGTAAAATATGGACACTCTGAAGTGGGTAATTTTACTACTGATGATGAGTTTTTTGAGCAGCATGAAATAGAG
Organism: Bacteroidales bacterium; assembly: GCA_023146135.1. GTDB lineage: Bacteria > Bacteroidota > Bacteroidia > Bacteroidales > UBA1556 > UBA6267. The sequence continues at coordinate 45,557 of JAGLCR010000019.1, read as the reverse complement.
TTTCTGCCTGTTAATGTGGAAGATGCTGCGGATCAAATGGTAATTGCAAAATGGATATTGCGAATGCTGGGCGAGAGGTATGGAGTAAAGATAAGTTTTGCTCCAAAAATTTCGGTTGGTAAAGCCGGAAGTGGTTTGCATATTCATATGCTTTTGGAGAAAGATGGTCAGAATAAAATGATTGAAAACGAAAAGCTAAGCGATGATGCTAAAAGAATGATAGCAGGCTTATTGGAGCTTGCAGGTCCTTTAACTGCATTTGGAAATACGATTCCAACATCTTATTTACGATTAGTTCCTCATCAGGAAGCGCCAACTAATATTTGTTGGGGCGACAGAAATAGATCTGTTTTAGTGCGAGTTCCACTGGGTTGGCTTGGTGCTACAAATATGATTAAGGATGCAAATCCGCAAGAAAAATCGGAGCTTAAATTGGCTTCTTCTAAACAAACGGTTGAATTTAGAGCGGGTGATGGCTCTGCTGATATTTACGGTTTCTTGTCTAGCTTAATCATTGCTGCTCAATATGGATTAGAGTCAGATGATAGTCTTGAAAAAGCAGAGGCACTTTATGTTGATGTAAATATTTTTGAAAGAGAATATCAAGAAAAAGCGGCGAAACTAAAATCCTTGCCTACTTCATGTTGGGAAAGTGCCGAGAGCCTTGAAAAGCAAAGAAGCTTTTTTGAAGCCAATGGAGTGTTTCCTGCCCGTCAGATTGATCATATTATAGAAAACCTGAAATCTTATAAAGATGAATTTTTAAGTGAGGAACTTTATGGTAACGGTGATGCGATTAGAGTCTTAGTAGAAGAATATTTGCATTGTAAGTAAGCTCGTATTTGAGTGTTTAAAGTGCGATTTGTATTGTAAGCTTTGGTAAACCTAGTTTTGAGTTTGCCGAAGCTTTTTTTATGGAATTAAGATTATTTTCATAAACGTAATTCTCCTATTTTTTAGATACTTTTGCAAACCAATTAATAATAGCTGATTTTATTTATAAAATGGCATTTTAGAGAATACACATGATTGAATATAGTATACAAGAGCAATTTGTAAAAGGCTTCAAAGAAATATTTGATGTCGATATTGATATAGAGCAAGTTAAAATTCAACAAACGCGACGTGAAATAGCTGGTGATTATACGGTAAACGTATTTCCTTTTGTGCGCTTTGCACGAAAAAAACCAGAGGAAGTAGCTAGCATGATGGGTGAGTACCTTACTGAAAACACGACAGAGATAGTGTCTTTTGAAGTGATAAAAGGGTTCTTGAATTTGTTGGTAGCAGATATCTATTGGTTTAGTAAATTTGAGAAAGCAAATAAGGAGTCAAATTTTGGTGTGTCCACAATAGATGAATCTCAAAAGCCTATCGTAATTGAATATTCGTCACCCAATACCAATAAGCCTTTGCACTTAGGTCATATACGTAACAATCTTCTAGGTTTTTCCATAGCGGAGATAATGAAGGCTAGTGGTCGAAATGTGAAAAAAGTGAATTTGGTAAACGATCGTGGTATTCATATTTGTAAGTCGATGTTGGCCTGGCAAAAGTGGGGTGGAGGTGAGTCTCCTGAGAGCACTGGTGTTAAAGGGGATAATTTGGTTGGAAAATACTATGTGAAATTTGATCAAGAGTATAAAGTAGAGATTAAGAATTTAGTTGACCAAGGTATTAAAGAGGAGGAGGCTAAAAAGCAAGCCCCTTTGATGCTCGAAGCACAACAGATGTTACGTGACTGGGAAGCGAAAAAGCCTGATGTATATAAGTTATGGGAAACCATGAACAACTGGGTGTATGCTGGCTTTGATGTTACTTATAAACGCTTGGGGGTGGATTTTGATAAGATTTACTATGAGTCTGAAACCTACCTTTTGGGTAAAGAAATAGTGATGAAGGGATTGAAAGACGGCGTTCTTTATCAAAGTGAAAACGGAGCTGTTTGGGCTGATTTGACTAAGGAAGGATTGGATCAGAAACTACTACTTCGTGCTGATGGCACTTCAGTATATATGACTCAAGATATTGGAACTGCTCACTTGCGTCAAGATGATTATAATCCTCAATCGATGATGTATGTTGTTGGAAACGAGCAAATATATCATTTTGATGTATTAAAAATAGTGCTTCAAAAATTGGGTTTTGATTGGAGCGAAAATATTACTCACATTTCGTACGGAATGGTGGAATTGCCTGAGGGTAAGATGAAGTCGCGCGAAGGAACAGTAGTTGATGCTGATGACTTGATTGATGAAATGGTAGCTACTGCCGAGAAAACAACTCGCGAGTTAGGTAAAGTAGATGATTTTTCAAAAGAAGAAGCAGATCAACTGTTTTATAACTTGGGACTGGGAGCATTGAAATATTTCTTACTCAAGGTTGACCCCAAGAAAAAAATGATGTTTAACCCTAAAGAATCCATTGATTTTAATGGTAATACAGGGCCTTTTATCCAATATACACACGCGCGTATTCAATCGGTGATACGTAAATCTAAAGGAGCCAACTTCTTAATTGAAGGTCAGAGTCCGTATGTGGGTGAGTTAAATGAAAAAGAACGATTCTTGATGAATTTCTTGGGAACTTTTCCGGAAGTAGTTCAGCAAGCGGCCAACAGTATTAGCCCTGCGATTATTGCAAGCTATGCTTACGAACTGTCTAAGGAGTATAACTCGTTTTATCATGATAATCATATTATGAATGAGCAAGATGCTTCTCGAGCCTTATATCGTTTAGAATTGTCAAAACTTACTGCAAAGATTATTGCCACGGCCATGAAATTATTAGGAATAGCGGTGCCAGACCGTATGTAGCTTGATGAGTTGTTAAACGACAAAGCCTCCTAGAATTCATATTCTAGGAGGCTTTGTTTTATGTATCAATATGCTAAAACTATTATTTGCTGGGTTCGCAAAAATGCACTGCACCATTGGAGTGATCATAAATTGCACCCACAATGCTTATCTTACCTTCTTTCTCTAGGTTTCTAAGAATAGGGCTTTGATTTCTAACATCTGAAATTGATTGTTCCACATTTTTGGTAGCAACCATATCCACAAACTTTAGGTTTTTAGCTGAACGGTCGCAATCGTCTTCTGTATTTACACGTTCCATAGCCAATTGAATATGACGTAATGATGGAGTAAGGTTATCAAGTACCACATGGTCAATAGCTCCTTTCACAGCACCACATGAAGTATGTCCTAAAACAAGAACTAGTTTTGACCCACTTACGGCACAAGCATATTCCATGCTGCCTAATATATCTTGGTTTACAATATTTCCAGCGATACGAGCAATGAATAGATCACCTATTCCTTGATCGAAAAGAATAGAAGGCTCAACTCTGGAGTCGATACAACCTAGTACAATAGCAAATGGATGTTGCGCATCAATGGTATTTCGAATATGCCATTCGTGTTCACGCTCAATCATGTCTTTTTGTACAAAACGCTCGTTTCCTTCTTTCAATAGCTTCAAAGCTATTTCAGGAGTAATCTTACTAAGGTTTTCTTTAGTTTTTACTTGCTTACTTAGTTCATTTATATTTTCCATGTTTATATTTCTTAAACGTTCTTAATATATGTATTGTAAATTGCAATATCCTATTTCAAATAATCATGTAGCCATGTTTCACATTCATCAATGGAATCAAAACATTCTTCATTTTTTGCCAGCTCTGGCACAATGCCAATATGCTCAAACATATCTTTTGCTTGCCCATATAACCCTGTGAAAACAATCTTCACACCTTTACTTTTCAATTCTAATAAAGAAGCTTCCATGGCATAAAGGCCGCTTTGATCAACATAAGGAACCTTACACATGCGAATAATAACTACCTTGACTTTAGGGATAGATTTCATCATGTCTTGGAAACCCGAAGAAGCCCCGAAGAATAGCGGGCCATTTATATGTTTTATATAAACCTCATCGCCAGCTAATTTATTGATTTTTGCTTCATCACTCCAAGGAGTTTCAGGGATATATTCCTTTAGGGATTCCGTTTTACTACCTTCTTCAACAAGGTCAGATGCTTTTTTCATAAATAGTAATGAGGAAAGTACCATTCCAGCGGCTACAGCCACAAGAAGATCTACAAATACCGTAAGTACTAAAACTATTATCATGATAACGGCATCGCTTTTTGGTATCGTACGTATGTGACTGATGCCTTTATAATCAATAATTCCGATACCAACAGTAATAAGTATGCCTGCCAATACTGCATTAGGAACATGCCCAACAAGAGTACCCAAACCTAATAAAATAGCAGTAAGTAGTAGTCCTGCCATAACACCAGATAGACGATTTTTTCCACCTGAGTTAATATTGATAACAGTACGCATTGTTGCGCCAGCACCTGGAAGACCACCAATAAGTCCAGCTCCCATATTACCGATACCTTGGCCAATTAATTCACGGTTACTGTCATGCTTTTCCTTAGTCATATTATCAGCTACTACCGAAGTTAGTAGCGAATCAATTGCTCCTAAAGCGGCAAGGGTTGCAGCATATTCAAATATTTTCACAGCAGTCCCGAAGTCGGAGAATATTTTAATAAACCCTAGTTGAAGGCTTGGAAGCCCTGTAGGTAGAGGTCCGTCAGAATTAATTCTCGTAAAAAAGCTAGGGTCAATAACAAAATAAGCTGCCACAGATATAATTATTAATGCGACTAAAGATGAGGGTAGCTTTTTTGTAATACGGGGAGTAATATATATTAATGCAATGGTTGCTATGGCTAATCCAACTGAATAATAATTGATAAACTCAGGAATTGTATGAAGGCTTACTAAGGTACTTGAAGCTCCACCTGCTGGCGCAATAATCCCAAAAAAAGGAAATAATTGGGTTATTATTATTATAACGCCAATACCACTCATAAAACCTGAAACAACAGGATAGGGAATGTATTTTATATATTTTCCTAACTTGAGAACTCCCAATAATACTTGGAGCAATCCAGCTACAACAAAGGTTGCAATGATAAAAGGTAAGGCGTCATTAAGTGAGCCATATTCTGAAATAGCCTCAGTGATTAAAACCGCAGAAACTACCGTCATGGGAGCTGTAGGTCCACTGATTTGGGTTTTTGTGCCCCCAAATATTGCGGCTAAAATTCCTAAAGCAATAGCTCCATATAATCCTGCTATAGCTCCTAATTCTGTTTGTGCACCAAATGCTAATGCAAGTGGTAGTGCCACAATTCCGGCAGTTATCCCTCCTAGAGCATCGCCCTTAAAGTTTGAGAAAAATCCTGTTTTTACACTCATTATATATTTTTTAATTGAAAATTATGCTAAATATCACTTGCAAAAATCAGTAGAATGGTTCTGATATTGCGAGTGCAAAGATAGATTAATGAGGGTATAGCTAGAATGCCTTAATGTTATAATCTGTTAAAGTGTAAATTAGGGTGATTGCTAAGCTGTTTTATTGTTCTGTTAAAAGCGAAATCCACCTCCAATGCTTACGTTTATATAACTTGAATTGAAACGGGTGCTGTTAATTCTAACTAAGTTATTTTCATAAATAAAGCTTATGTTGGCAAAATAATCATTATTTGTATAACCAATAATTTGCATAAACTTAAGCTTTGGGCGGAGTTGCATATTCCATTTTCGATCGTCATCGTTGATGAAGGTTTGGGTTTGAATACCTAAGCCAAAATACGCTAATGCAGTAGCATAATAGTTTTTATAAACATAGGTATAGGCATAGCCAGGCGAAATAGCGATGGTAAAAAAACCTCCTTTTTGAAAGTCTACAATGTCGCTGTAATAATCGTGTTGACTATAAGGTATTATTGTTGAATCATTTTTTAAACCCGAATATTTTAATGCCAAATCAAGGGCAATGCCACCCGCACTTTTTAGCTGCTTTTCAGATTGAATAGTAGCTGCTTTAAGAGAGAATTTTTTAGAAAACACAATATGTGTTGCCACCCCGATATTAAGAGTGCGAATATCACTTCGGAATGGATAGTCCATGCTGTCATCCCAAAGGGGTAAATGTACCTCAGGGTTATCTAAGTAGTAACCCTTATTACGTATTAGGTAGAAATCGAGTCCCCAACTAAAGATATTTGTTTGTGTATTAATAAACATTCCCCAAGAGCGGGTATTTCCTCGGTCGGGAAAAAATGAGGGGAGCTTGACCGAAAAACCAAAACGAATATCTTTATAAGACCCCCCAAACCCTAAGCGTAATGGGTTATTTGGCCGATAGGCAATTGTGCTACCCTTATCCTCTATGTCTGTTAGTTTGAGTGTGAAATTTCGAAGCGAAATGTGGGTTTTTAAACTGTATGTTTGGGGGTAAACTTTCACATAGGCTGTATCTTGCTGCCCTTTGTATTTATTGAAAAGGTTAATTATTCCTTGCCCGCTAAGTCCTAAGTAAGTACTCAGTAGTATTATGCCCAAAAATACACGCTTCATTAATTACTGCTTGTTTGTGTCGATTGATATCAAGCCAATTAGTCGGTCATAAATCTCTCCTTGATCGCGATAGTAAACAAAAACAGTATATTCATTTCCTGTTTCAGAATGATTGCCTTCAAAATAGCTCACATGACCACGTTTTGACCCATTGGGCACGTATATATATTGGTAATTATAGTAGCCTTGTTTTAGCAAGATACTTGTTTCATACTGACGTGTTAATCTATTGTATGCCAATCTTGAATAGGAATCCATGCGCCAATTTGTAAGCTCACCCAAAAGGTAAATACCTCCATTTTGCAATATGCTATCTGATCGGAAACGAAAATTGACATAGGCGTAATCGGCTTCTATATTGTCGCTTAGTTGTGTGTTGTCCCATTCAATTACTTTATAATTACCGTTTAGTTCTTCATAACTCAAATAGCGACCGCCCAATCGGCTATAATCTACTAGGAGGTCTACCTCATAACCTGCCGAGTCGTATCGGATACGGTCAATATTTTCGGATTGTACTTTTAAACTTCTAATGTCAAATACCCTAAATTCGTTGCCTCCATTAAATACCAAATCACCTGCAATATTATAATATAGATAATCACTGGAGATAATTTTTGGCTGATGCCGAACAATCATATTATCCTTACGTTGATTTTGCATGATCTTCATGGTTAAATCTTGGTATATATTTGGCATTGGATAGCCGTTAGGGCTGATTTTTACAAAAAGCTCTTGTTTTGTATAACGATCTTTAGGTGCTTGAGCCATAAACTCTTCAATAGTTATTCCCACAAGATTTTCGAACACATAAAATCGTCGTGTAATAACAGGGTGGTCAGGGTCTCCTTCGGGGTAAACTTTTAGGATATAATTGCCACTTTTAGTGATTTTTATATTCTCCGATGGAAGAGTAACAGCGTAATATGTATAATTTATTGTAGTGTTAAAAGATTGGAAACTTGAGTTGAAAAACTCCTCTGACATACCTTCGGTATATTCCATGGGCATTAGGTCGGCAGGAGTCCAATCTTCGTTGCAAAGAATAAATGAATAGTAATAAGTTAAACCCTCAGAGCTTAAATCATCAAAGGTGAGCGTTAATCTATTTGGAGAGTTCAATTTTAGAAAAGCAGCTGATAAATCAAATCCCGTTTTATATAAACGAACGTTTTTCAGGTTTTCAACATAAACATAATCATCATATCTAATGTGTTCGCTATCATAGTATTCATCTGACGACTGTGCAAAAGTGTGAATTTGAAAAGTCAAAAAGAAAAGAAGTCCGAAAATGTATTTTGTATCCATATTGTAACAAATGTGTTTTCAATCAATTTATTGTGCAAAGGTAATAAAAGCATAGGCAATTTCAATGCGAATCTCAAGTAAATAAATATGATGAGCTGGTAGGCTGTCATTCTCTATCCCCATTTTTTCACAATGGCACAATTTCAAGAAGAAAACCCTACTTTCGCCAAATAATTCAAAACATGGGAAAATGGCTTACGAAGTAGAAGAGTTTTTAGCATTAGGAGAAAAGTATCCTATAGTGGATGTGCGTACTCCAGCCGAGTTTGAGCAAGGTCATATACCGGGAGCTTATAATATACCTTTGTTTAGTAATGAGGAACGTGTGGTTGTGGGAACGCTATACAAAAACCATGGCAAACAAACGGCAACCATTAAAGGTTTAGAGTTTGTAGGTCCAAAAATGTCAATATTTGCCAAACGTGCTCGTAAGTTAGCCGTTGAGGGGAAAATATTATTGCATTGTTGGCGTGGTGGAATGCGCTCATCAAGTATGGCTTGGTTATTCAAAACCATAGGCTTGGATGCTGAAACTATGTCAGGTGGTTATAAGGCTTATCGTAGATATATTCGTAGCTCTTTTGAATTGGATCGTAAAATGCTAATTCTAGGTGGTTTAACAGGAAGTGGTAAAACGGATATTTTAAAGGAGTTGGAAAAAATGGGTGAACAATTTCTCGATCTTGAAGGAGTAGCGCATCATCGAGGTTCCAGTTTTGGTCAGATAGGACAAGGAGTACAGCCTACCAATGAGCAGTTTGAAAACAACCTTGCTGTAGATTGGCTGAAAATGGATGCAAATCGAATAATTTGGTTGGAAGATGAAAGTAAACCCATGGGTAGAGTACGTATAATGGATGATTTTTATGAGCGTATGAGAATAACTCCTTTGGTTGTGGTGGAGATGTCTCGTAATCTTCGTGTGCCAAGGCTTGTGGATGATTATGCTTCTTTGGATATTCAATTATTGGAGGAAGCAACGCAACGAATTGGTAAGCGAATTGGTGGACAAAACCTTAAAGATTCTTTAGAGGCATTGCAGTCTGGCGATTTTGCCAAAGTGGCAAATATTACTCTCGATTATTATGACAAAACCTATAGCTATGGAATTGAGAGTCGCAAAGAAGTGAATAAAATTATTGTGCCAACCACATCAGCAAATCCTAAGATTAATGCGGACTTGATTATGAACGCTCTGAATGAAAATATGGATAAGCTGTTTTAACTAAAGGTTTTATTGCCAGCTAGTTTTGCTCCAAGCACACTCATCGGGATATAGGCTAGCCCAAGGTCAGTAATAATAAACCATAGTGGAGCTGGAATAATAAAAACCATAGAAATACCTCCTGCTAAAAAGAAAACACCCACAATAAGAGCTAGAATAAAATGGTGGCTTAGTGAGAATTTTGCGGTAAAAAAAGCTCCGGCAAATGTTCCCAAAGCATGTGCTAAGAAAGGGAAAATAAAATAAGGCAAATCCCATAATTCTGCATTCATGGTGTCAACACCCTCTACAAATGGAATTAACTGTCCACCTATTATTATGAGTGCCATGTTGGTAAACATTCCAACGATAACACCAACAGCCAGAATTCCTAAGTTTATTAGATTCTTTTTCACAATGCCAAATTTGCTAAATTAAATACTGAGGATATTACTCTTTTTCTTTTTCTTTTGCCTTTTGCTTAAAATCGCGCTCAATAAAACTATGTACTTGAGCATCTGAAAGGCGCTTTGCAAGAATTCTTTTTTTATCGTCGAGTAGGTAGATTACAGGAGTGCTAATGATATCGTATAAATCATGATAATTTGGAGTGAGCGAACGAGGCCCATCCACATTAATCCAACTTTCAATCTTGAACGTTTTAATTGATTTTTTCCATTTCACTACATTAGTATCTGAGCAAATAGAGAAAACCTTTACTCCATACTTATCGCCATTGTCATCAACCCATTTTTTTACTCTTGGGATTTCGTGTTTGCAATGACCACAATCAGGGTCCCAAAACATAACGATAGTATAATTTGCTTCAATATCATGCAATGACCTGAGTATAAAAGCAGTGTCTTGCATTATTAGATTAGGTGCAGTTCTCCCAATCAATAATTGATCGAGTGTATTAATTCGATCTGTCATGTTTTTAAGAACGGTTTTATTTACCCAAAATGCTTCGCCACTGAGATAATACTTTTTACCAAGAGCTACAAAAACAGCATCCATTCCCATGATATTTGATGTTTCAGATGCATAGGTGAAATACCAAATATTATACATGTATGTTTCTTTATTGGTTTTTGATAATTCAATAATTCTAATGGCTTCGGTAGTTAGTGTGTCAGGGTTTTGAGGGATAACCTGAGTCCAGTACTTTTTTATTTTTTGAGCATAAAAGCGTGTATGAAGAAGCCTTTCGTCGGCAAAATCAAAATTATCGAAAAAATGAGCACGATAATATTTATAAATGTATGTGGAGTCGTTAGTACCATCCTCTTTTTTTGGTAGTACTTTTGGGATTTCAGGTTCTTTCGATGCTTTTAAAATAATGGTAAACAAAGCCTCAGGGTTTTCATCCATATATTTGACACGATAATTATCGGCTTCCTTTCCTAAATCCATAAGCTCTTTTTTTAATTCTTTCTTTCGAGCTTCGGTAGTGGTACTATCTTTTATCTCCTTATCCAGAGGCATTCTTTTTTCATGCAATGAATTCATATGAATCATCAAATTATAAAAGTCCGTATTGTCTTTTGAGCCTTTTACTTTCATATTTGCAACAAAATCATCGGTATTAGTTTGTAGACTAAAATCCTGGTCTTTATCAATGATAATTTCAAAATATCGTTTATCCTCAAAAAGAATCAAGTACATTCCACCAATCAAAGCTTCATCACCAGAAAAAACATATTCGCCTTTCGAATTAACAAAAGCGGTGTCAACGATTTTATTGCTTGACCGATAATAGGTTACTAATATTAACTGTTTATCTTCACAATTATCAACTTTTACTTTGATATTGTAATTGTTACTCTGTTGTGCAAACGAATTGATGCTAAATAGTATAATGCCGAATGCTATTATTAGATTTCTGAGTATATTCATGTTTTATTCTTTTGATTTTTTTCTTCTCAATTTACGCGTTTGATCTTAGCTATGATGTAATAAAGTTGAAAAGGTTTAGCACGAGACAATTAAAATATCATTTCATTTTCTTTTTCAATTTCATTTTGATAGCTAACAATATGAAGATGATTTAGCGCACTGATACTTCGAGGCCCCCAGTGAACCTTGAAAAGTCGCTTCATTTCAAATACAGCATTTTCTTTTGCTGCCATTTGGTTTTTTTGAAATAATACGACAAAGTCTTTGGTGTCTTGATAAACATCGGCTAGTTTTTCGGACAAGCTTACTTTTATGGAGTCATTATTTTCATCCAATTCCCAATATTCATCAGCCTTGGCAAACTTTTCTTTAAGGTGCATATATATTTTCTCCCAATGCTCTTCGGCAACATATCGTTCATTGGCCGACTCGTCGCTAACCTCAATATCAGGTAGTAGCGAAGCTTTAATATACATTAAAGGTAGTACCTTTTGATAGAAACTTATGATGTCCTTGGTTTCTTTTTTTGCAATATCTTCACTGAAAACATTGAATTCATGTGCTATTCGAATCATTTCAAGAACAACAGAGCTTTTTATTTTATTGATATTATCTTCCATAATAATTTACATTTTTGCAGTGCAAAAATACCAAATAAAACTTCTTAATAATTAAGAGTATTGCTAATTTTTAATAATAATTTTTAAGGCTTCATCAGGGCTTTCAACAGGCAATTGACATGCTTGGTTTATGCAAACATAAATATGAGTTTTATTTTCCGCATAGCGATTTTCGAGCAAGGTGATTTTTCTATTTTTAGCCTTGCTAGAGGCCCAAATAACATTGGGTAAGTATTTAGTTTGCATTTTGTGTAGAAAAGTTTCAGCCTTGTTACCCGATATAACGACTTCGTAGTTTGGCCCAATAAAATCCATCATTAATATCCCCCAGTTGCTCATGCTAGAGCCATATTGCTTGAATTTATCTTTAGTATTATGTAACATTTGCTTGCTTATGGATAGATATTCTTCTTTGTTAAAATAATGTGATAGTTTAAAAAGGTTCCTTGCCATTGTTGAATTGGAGGCGGGTATTACATTGTCAAATATTTCGGTTTTGCGAGTTACCAATACTTCATCATCGGAAGAGGTGAAGAAAAACATCCCACTTTCTTTATCATAAAATTTATCAATACTAAAATCGGTTAATTCCACAGCTCTATATAAATACTTGTCTCCTGAGCCTATTTCGTACAAATGGGTCAAAGCATCTAACATAAAGGCGTAGTCGTCCAAATAGGCATTAATTTTCGCATCTCCTTCTTTATAAGTATGATAAAGACTTTCGTCATCTTTAGTCATATGTTGCAAAATAAAATCCATCGCAGTAATGGCCGCTTGCTTATAATCCTCATCGCCTAAGGCAGCGAACGCATCACAATAGGCGGTAATCATCATAGCGTTCCAACTAATCAAACTTTTATCATCTAATCCTGGCCTAATGCGTTTGTCGCGTTCTGTCATAAGCAATTCTTTGTATTTACTTATGTTAGATTCTACTTCTTTGATATTCAAACCATGATTTTTTGCGACTTGTTCTATATTAGGATTTCGCATAAGAATATAGTTGTCATGCTCCCAATATCCAGTTTTATTCATCTGATAATAATCTTCGAATAGGGGAGCCCCAATACCAAGTATGTTTTTGATTTTTTCTTTTTTCCAAACATAGAATTTGCCTTCCTCACCATCTGAGTCGGCATCTAATGCCGAGTAAAATAGCCCCTTATTATTGGTCATCTCCCTTTTTATAAACTCCAGTGTTTCAATAACTATTTGTTTATATTCAGGCTTACGATAGTTTTTATATGCTTCGCTGTATAGGCTCACTAACTGTGCATTATCGTAAAGCATTTTCTCAAAATGGGGAACTTTCCATTCTCGATCAGTCGAATATCGTGCAAAACCACCCCCAAGTTGATCATAAATTCCACCATTAGCCATTTTATCTAAGGTTAGTTTAATGTGGTTGTCAATAATTTGGTCTTGTTCGCGATGGGCATAGTACATCAGGAATTTGTAGTTGTTGGGCAAAGGGAATTTTGGCATACGATCAGGGCCTCCTTCTTCATCATCCAAATGGTTAACCCAATTGCTTAGAATTTGATCCAAATTGGCATCATTAAAGTCGGAATCATCCGTTGTTTTTACCACTTGCTCGCTTTCCTTGATACCATTTTCTATATTTTCAGCATAACTTAAAACCTTCGGGTATTGATATTCGTATAAGTTTGCAACTTGTCGCAATACTGCTTCCCATCGGTCTTTTGGAAAATAAGTTCCTCCAAAAAACGGGCGGCCATCAGGCAATGCAAAACAGTTTAATGGCCATCCGCCACTACCTGTCATCAATTGTACCGCGTTCATATATATTTGATCCACATCAGGATGCTCTTCTCGGTCAACTTTTATGCATATAAAATGTGCATTCATTATGGCTGCAATGGTGGAATCTTCAAAGGATTGATGCTCCATAACATGACACCAATGACATGAGGAATAACCTATACTGACTAATATGGGTTTATTCTCTTTTTTTGCTTGATCGAGAGTTTCCTTACTCCATGCATGCCAATTAACTGGATTATGAGCATGTTGTAATAGATAAGGGCTGCTCTCGTGTATTAGTTCGTTGGTATATTTATGTTCCATGCTATTTTTATTAATAATCTGTCCGTTTGCACAACTGCTCAGGCTAATAATTGCTATTGCTATCAATAGGGTTGATATATTCATATTGTGATGATGAAAATGCGGTCGAGACTTATAGAATTAAAATTTCTTTTGGTAAAAATGGCAATACGGACGATTACCATTACGATCGTAGTAGTTTTGATGGTAGTCTTCAGCGGGCCAAAATTTGCTTGCTAGAATTAAGTCTGTCACTACATTTAATCCTTTATCCTTAAGTATTTTAATTAGTTTTTCAGATGTTTCTTTTTGTTCATCATTCTTATAAAAAATAGCAGACTTATACTGCTCGCCAACATCAGGTCCTTGGCGGTTAACTTGCGTTGGGTCATGAATTTCGAAAAATAATTTAGTAAGCTTTTCGTAACTAATTATAGTAGGGTCAAATACTACTTCAATTGCTTCAATATGGCCAGTAGTATGCATGCAAACTTCCTCATAACTAGGATTGTCTTTATAGCCACCAATATATCCCACACGGGTTGAAAGTACTCCTTTTTTATTGTTAAAATAGTATTCCATTCCCCAAAAACAGCCTCCAGCATAAATAGCAGTATCAGTTTTCTTTTCTTCCGTGCTAGTTGTTGGAAGCACTAAAGCTTGAAAATTAAGGCTTATGGAATTTACACAATGTCGGGTATTCTTGTCGGTAAACTGTTCGCCCACAAAAACATGCCCTAAATGGGCTCCACAGTTGGAACATAGAATTTCCGTTCGTCGATTATCGGCATCGGTTTTCTTTTTTATGGCTCCTTCAATTTCGTCATCAAAACTAGGCCAGCCACAATGTGCATCAAATTTATCACTGGATTTATAAAGCGCGGCATCGCATTGCTTACATGAATAGGTTCCATCTTCGGTATTTGTGTAATATTTGCCTGTAAAGGGTTGTTCAGTTCCTTTTTGAAGAATTACAAAAGATTCCTCTTCGGTAAGTTTATTGTATCCTGAACTAGCTTGAGCTTTCATATTCAATGGTATATATATCAAAAAAAATAGTACTAATATATTTCGCGTGCTTAAATTCATGACTTATTATTTAGAATGAATTTTAATAAGGCAAATCTAAGCATATTTAATGCTCCACCGATGATTGAATAATATGCCATATATTAGGAAATAAAAAAATCCCAATACAAATCAAATTCATTTGTATTGGGATCATAAGAATGGCTTTTATTCACCAATACTTAGAATTTCACTTTCCAGCTACCATCAATAAAGATTAATTGAGAATTCCCCTCATCAGTTTTGTCGTTACCATAGGTAGTTTTGCTCTTTACATTTGCTTTAATTCCGTCTTCATCAATTTTTTCTTCAAGAATTTCAATGGTTATAATTCCACCTTTATTTTCAATTTCGACTTTCGCCCCTTGAACAAGAGCAGTAAGCTTTTCCTTGTCTTCTTTTGTTAAATCCTTTTCGTCAGCAGCAAGAAAAGAGATTACCTTGTCCACATCACCTTTTTCCATAGCATAAGAAAACTCTTTCAAAGTGTCACCTGGAGAAGATGGTGAGCTGCAGGATGTAGTGAAGATCATTAGGCTGATTAGTGCAAAGCCTAAAATTGCTGTTATTTTTTTCATAGTTATTTGGATTAATTAATTAGAGATTAAATTTTTCTAAAAGTAATAAATATTTTCCAAATATGGACATTTAAAAATAGCACTTGGAAATATAATTTTATTTTCAAAAAATGGAATAGATCTTGCATTTTGATTGATGTTAATTAGGTTTAACTCATTTACTTCGAATGCTTTTAAGACAAGTTCAGTGCAATACATTTTATTAGAAGTGGCTAAGTCGTACTTATTGTCGAAACGCACTTTGTTCTTAAAAAAGATATAAGCACTATCAGCTGCCATATATGCCTGATTGCTATACTTTTGATCAACTCTTAATACGCATCCAATACATGCAAGTTCAGGATTAAAAAATTCTTCAAGACTTTCCAATTTGGCATAATCAATAGTTTGTTCTAATGAATCGGGAGTGATATGAATAATATAAGCACTATTATTTTGCATATACACTATGCCAACATGTGAATAATTGCCTTCTACATCGGCCATTAGAATTGCTTGACTTTCGATGCTTCTACCTTTTCTGAAAACTATATCGCCACTTTTTAGTTGAAAACTATCAAGAATACTATCAATATTTTGGGTTGTTTTGGACTGAAGGCTTTGTTGTGATGTGATTTGAGAATTGCAAGCGGTAAAAGAAATACTAAGAATCCATAATAGTGTAACAGAAGTAACTTTGCACAGTAACGATCTATATTTTTTGAGATTGCCCATATTTTGATATTACGAATGGATTATTAGACCTCTAATGTTAATTATCCTCAAAAATACGTTATTTATTTGTGTTTATTGTACTTTTGCAGCTCTAAAAATAGTAATTATCATGGATAGAATAACAGAACGATTTCTTAAATATGTTAGTTTCGATACACAATCGGAAGTGGAGGTGGATAAAATTCCGAGTACCGATAAACAATTTGAATTGGCCAATTACATAGTGAAAGAGCTAGAATATATTGGGATGCATGATGTGAGTATTGATGAACATGCATATGTTATGGCCACATTACCTGCAAATACTGATAAAAAGGTTCCTACAATTGGATTTATTGCCCATATGGATACAAGTCCTGATTTTGTAGCCACCAATCCAAAGCCTCAGATTGTAGAGAATTACCAAGGTCAAGATTTGATGCTTTTTGAAAAGGATAATATAGTTTTGTCACCAGAATATTTCCCTGAATTATTATTGTATATAGGTCAAGACCTGATAACTACAGATGGCACTACTCTTTTGGGTGCTGATGACAAAGCAGGTGTAGCAGAAATTATTACTGCCATGGAGGAGTTGATAAATGATGATACAATCAAACATGGTCCTATTCGAATAGGCTTTACTCCCGATGAGGAGGTAGGTCGTGGTGCCGATTTGTTTGATGTAAAAAAGTTTGCTGCCGATTGGGCTTATACTATGGATGGTGGAGAGATTGGAGAATTGGAGTATGAGAACTTTAATGCTGCAGGAGCCAAAGTAATTTTTAAAGGAAAAATTGTGCATCCGGGTTATGCTAAAGATAAAATGATAAATTCACAAAGTCGTGCTGCCGAATTTATTATGGCCATGCCTGAGGATGAAACCCCTGAAACAACTGATGGTTATGAAGGTTTTTTTCATATGATGGGAATGGAAGGTAGTGTAGAACAAACCATCTTAAATTATATCGTTCGCGATCATGATATGAATTTATTCAACAAACGTAAACAAGCTATGCTTGATCTCGTGGCTGATTTTAATGCGAAGTATGGTGAAGGAGCGGTGGAGCTTCAAATGAATGATCAATACTATAATATGCGTGAAAAAATAGAGCCAGTGATGCATATAGTGGACCTTGCTGAACAAGCAATGAAGAATGTGGGAGTTGTTCCAAATGTGAAAGCTATACGAGGAGGTACTGATGGATCTAGATTATCATATATGGGACTGCCTTGTCCAAATATTTTTGCTGGAGGACATAATTTTCATGGCCGATATGAGTTTTTACCTATTCCCTCGCTTACTAAAGCCAAAGATGTGATTAAGGAAATAGTTCGCCTAGCAGCAAATAAATAGATAGAATAAGCAATGTCATTTTCCACCTATTTACCCTATTATAAACGCAATTTGAAAGTTGCTGTGCCCGTTATGCTTTCGCAATTTGGGCAGGTGATGGTTTCGCAGGTGGATAATATGATGGTGGGAATGGTTGGGACCGTTGAACTGGCTGCTGCGGCTTTTGCTAATTCTGTATTTGTTATCGTGATGGTTATAGGCATGGGCTTTAGTTTTGGTTTAACCCCCTTGGTAGGTCATGCTTGGTCGTCAAAAGATTATCATAAGTCGGGAAAGCTGCTGCGTAATTCTTTTTTCACCAACACCTTATTAGCCTTGGTTTTGTCGGTAATAATGATCATTGCATCTTTCTTTTTCGACCAAATGGGCCAAGACAAAGAAGTGGTAGCTTTGGCTATACCTTATTACCTACTCTTAGTAATTTCCTTTCTACCTTTTTTATGGTTTTTCACTTTCAAACAGTTTGCCGAAGGTATGGGTAATACTATGAATGCGATGATAATTACACTAGTAGCCAATGTGATTAATATTGTACTCAATTACGTGCTTATTTTTGGAAAATGGGGTTCAGAAGCTTATGGGCTAAATGGTGCTGGTTATGCAACTTTGATTTCGAGAATAATTATGCCCATAGCCTTTTTCTTTGTGTTTCGGTACCGAAAGGTCTTTTGGCGATATTGGGTCTATGCATGGCATAGTAGTATCGAAAAAGCTAGTGTATTGAAGTTGATTAAGGTAGGAACACCCATATCCATGCAAATGCTACTGGAGGTAACAGCCTTTGCACTTACCGCTATTATGGCAGGATGGATTGGCGTAATTCCACTGGCAGCACATCAAATCGCGATAGGGCTATCGAGTGTTACATTTATGATTGTTACAGGTATTAGCTCAGGTACTACTATTCGTATTTCACATCAGTATAGTCAAGGCGACTATTTAGGGCTTAAGCGTGCGGCAAATGCCTCTTTTCATTTGGTGCTTTTGTTTATGAGTTTTACCGCTTTATCATTTATTCTTTTTCGCCACGATTTACCTTTACTATATTCCCACGACGAGGAAGTGATACGTTATTCAGCTCAATTACTTATCATGGCAGCCATATTCCAACTTTTTGATGGCATGCAAGTGGTTACTCTGGGTGTATTACGTGGATTGGCTGATGTAAAACATGCGATGATTTATTCCTTTATTTCATATATTTTAATCAGCTTACCATTGGGCTATGTTTTTGCATTTACACTCAACTGGGGCGTTATTGGGCTTTGGGTTGGTATTATAGCAGGCTTAGCCACCGCTTCGGTTTTATTCTATGGTCGGTTTAATTGGATTTATAAAAAACTGATAATAACTAATAACTCTTAGTTTATATGCATTAGTTGGGGGGCGTTTTGTTTTAGTGTAATAGTTTATTATCTATATAGTTATGCTAAACTTATCTTCAAACAGATAGTAAAAACAAAGAAAAATCATAATTGTTGAAATTACTAATTCCAATATATTTTTCGATTTATCATTTATTTTCCCAATTATAAAATACACAATAGAGTTGATTATAAGTCCTAGCATAATACCAAACATCATAAAGGGAGTTTGAAGATCAACACCGTAATCAATAATATTTAAATTAATCCCAATCAAAATAAATATTGATTCGAAAGTAAATACCCAAAAAATTATTCTGTATAGTTTATCTATCATTAGCATTAATCTCAATAATAATAGAATATAACTAATTTAATGACAGTAGAGTTATAAGCTATTTAATTTACAGCGTAAAGATAGGAAATTAAACCTAAAAGGAATTGGTGATTAACGAATTTTAAAAGGCTTTTTTAAATTGTTCAAAAAAAAATTACTCTTTAGTTTATAAAGAGTATAGAGACCTATAAAGATATAAAAAGAGGGGTGATTTTGGCTCTATAATGCTATCTAATTATTGTTCAAATTTATAAACAAACATTAAGAGTGGGATGCTATTTTTTCCTTATTTTGCAACAAATTTATATAGTTATGAGTGAAGCAATACATAGAGCCGGTTTTATAAGTATTTTGGGAAGTCCCAATGTGGGTAAATCTACTTTGATGAACGCACTAGTTGGTGAAAACCTGTCTATTATAACCTCAAAGGTGCAAACCACACGCCACCGTATTATGGGGATTTTGAATGGGGAGGATTTCCAATTGGTTTTTTCTGATACTCCAGGTATTATCGACAATCCAGGTTATAAATTGCATAAAGCAATGATGGGTTTTGTGGAGGCGGCCATGGAAGATGCTGATATTTTTCTTTACGTAACCGAAGTTAATGGCGATACATTACATGAGGAGGTCTTAGCAAAAATGCAAAAGGCAGGTTCCAAGATTATCGTTATTCTTAATAAAATTGATCTTTCGAATCAGGACTTTCTAGAAAAACGTGTTGAATATTGGAAAGGTTTACTACCCACGGCGGAAATAATTCCTGTTTCGGCTTTACATAATTTTAATGTGGATACTGTTTTGAAGCAACTGATTGCACTTCTGCCTGAAAGTCCCGCCTTTTACCCTAAAGATGAGTTGACTGATAAAACAATGCGCTTTTTTGTATCAGAGATTATTCGCGAAAAGATCCTATTGAATTATAAAAAGGAAATACCTTATTCGTCGGAAGTTGTGGTTGAAGAATATAAAGAAACGGATGAGCGTATTGATATTCGTGCTACGATTTATGTGATTCGTGAAACTCAGAAAATGATCATTATTGGGAAAAATGGACAGGCCATAAAACGAGTTGGGATTGATGCTCGTAAAGATATTGAGGAATTTGTTGGAAAGCATATATATTTGGATATTACTGTAAAGGTGAGCAAAGACTGGCGTGAAAATGAAAGCCAGTTAAAGCGATTCGGATATACAAGCTAGTTAGATTTAAATAAGGAAAATTATTAATAAATATATGAGAATAAAATTAATAGTCATTTTTTTATTTAGCACTATAGTGTTGAGTGCGCAAGGGATATTACGTTACGAGGGCAGCTTTTCTAATGCCGAAAATGAAGTGGGAACAGCAAACTATTCGTACTATAAAAATGCTAATTCAGGAGAGCATGTTAAGCATGGCCCTTTTCGCTATCGGGTGAAAATTAAGAATACCAAAATGCGTATTTATCGAAATATTACGGGCGAGTATAAAAGTGGATTCAAAGATGGGCAATGGGAGTATCTGTATACTACCAAAGATAAAAGAGGAAACGATGGCTATTATTATTCGTATAATGTAAACTTGCTTGCCAACTACGAAAGTGGTTGGCCAAATGGGGAATGGTTCTATACAGCTACCATCAAACGTAGGCAAAATATGGTGGAGCGAGGCGAAACAAAATGGTTGCCCTATGAGGAAGTGGAGTCAACAAAAATGAAACTACACTTTAATCATGGCGTAATGGTAGATTCTATTTGGAAAAAAGGTATGCAAAGCAGTTTTTCGTTATATGCAGATAAAGAGGGTTTCATGCTTGGTTCATTTGAATTGCGCACAGATACGAGCTATTTGAAGGTAAGTTTTAAGGATGGTTTTGTGGTAAAATCCAATAATGCTAATAATGATGTTTATATCCAAAATGATCATTATTCGTATTATTCTAAAAACAAGAAAGACTTAATAAGTAAGGGTGTGAATGTGGACACAACTACACTTACATTTTACTCAACAATATTTAATAATACGGTATATAATGATAAGTTTTTTAACTATAAGTTCATTGATGGCGATCGTATGGTTTCGTTTGTGGGTAGCCGCAAACGCATGCAAGTTCGCTATATGGGCTTGTATAAGCGAGGATTAATAGTTTATATATCGCCAGAAGAGCAGCGGAAAATTCAAGGTGTTTTCTCTTACCGTATTAGTGTTGCTCGGAAAGTTGAAGCATGTGAAAAGCTTTATAAAAACTCAAATAATGATATAAAGATTCGTAAGAAATTGGAGCAGTTAAAGTCAATTGAAGGCATGCTTAATAAGTACACTTGCTTGGTGCAAAAATATAAATCAAATGTAACTCCTAAAGAAGTTGCAGATGCTTCAAAACCGTGTAAGTCAAATATTGTTATCAATACTTCGGGAACTCGCATACAAATATTGGACACTATTTTAAGTAAATCAAAGGCACTTAAATCAAGGGCTGATGCTATTAAGTGTAATTAATTCAACCATATGGACATAAAAACAGATGTATTAGGAAATGGTTTTAAATCACTGGAATATATTCATTCAGATGATTACGAAGGAGAAGTGAAAAGTGTTGTTGTATTTCGTGATACGGAACAATCTTCAAGCAAGGCGGTTTTGTATGTTCATGGATATATCGATTATTTCTTTCAACAGGAACTTGCTGATCATTTTAATAAATGGGGCTATAATTTCTATGCGGTTGATTTGCGTAAATATGGTCGTGCTTTAATGCCACATCAAAAGCCAAATTTTGCTCGTAATATGGATGAGTATTTTGAAGATTTGGATTCGGCCATAGCCAAAATAAAGGAAGATAAAAATACAGAGATGATTTTGATGGGGCATTCTACTGGAGGGTTGCTCACGTCACTATATTTAAACAAACAAAAGGATGGTTTCATTAAAGCTTTGATGTTGAATAGTCCATTTTTTGATTTGAATATTCCAAATGCACTTAGGTCAGTTTTAGGTATTCCAATGTGGTTGGGCAAGCACTTTGAGAATCTAAATGTTGATTTTCTAACTCAGCACTATCCCAAAAGCCTTCATAAGGATTATAAGGGGGAGTGGGACTTTAATATTGCATGGAAACCTATTGTTAATTTTCCATTTTATTTTACTTGGATGCGTGCCATTAGATTAGCACAAATAGAACTGCATAAAGGTCTTGATATAAAGCAGCCTGTTTTGGTGATGCACTCTGATAAATCGTATAAAGGAAGAAAATGGAGTGAAGATATTCGTATGCAAGATGCGGTATTGGATGTAGAGCATATTGCCAAATATGCTAAAGTTATTGGTAAAGATGTTACTACTATTGAGATTGAAGGCGCCGTACACGACATGGTATTGTCGAAACTAGAGGTGCGTAAACGAGTTTACGATGAAATGTTTAATTGGCTAGAATTGAAAGCTTTAGTATGAGAAAACTTGTAAAATATATACTTTTTGTTTTTGTTCTATTTCAGCTTTCTTTTGGAACTTGCTCACCAACAGTTACAAAGTCTAGTATCTTAGAAGATACAATTGTACAGATTGAAAAATATCATTTTAGACTGTCAACAGACTCAAGTTTCATAGCTGCAAACATCAATTATTTTCAGCTTGTTGGAGAGTCAGATTTAGCCAATGTAGTTAATAATATAGTGCTTAATGTATATTTGGGTATGGTAGAAGGCATTCCAGAAAACCCCAATATTTTAATTGAAGAATATTTTGCAATTCAAAATAAGGAAATTGAAGAGGATTTTCATGAAATGGGTGATTCAGGAATTGCAAGTTATTTATATGACTACACAGCGAAGGTGGTGCTAAACAACAAAACTCTTTTTACACTTAAACAGATTTATTATGAATATACAGGAGGAGCACATGGTAATGGTGGTGAAATCTATTATAATCTTGATGCAAAAACAGGTGATAAGCTTAAGTTAAGTGATTTATTCAGTCGAAATGAGCTTTCTGTATTGACCCTAATGGGTGAAAAGGCTTTTCGAGAAGCGCAGAATATACCTATAAATAAAACACTTAATGAAATGGCTTATGAGTTTGAGAATGGCTTTAGTTTAAGTCCTAACTTTCTAATTACTGATACTGGAATTGTGTTTTATTATGGATTTTACGAAATTGCATGTTAT
Source organism: Bacteroidales bacterium (assembly GCA_023146135.1). GTDB lineage: Bacteria > Bacteroidota > Bacteroidia > Bacteroidales > UBA1556 > UBA6267. The sequence goes on along the minus strand of JAGLCR010000019.1, from coordinate 22,470 downwards.
GCAATGGGAGACTCCATGTTTGAACTGCCATTCGAATTGATTAGAGCCAAAATGCCTACAGCCCGACTTTTTAACTATGTGAAATAATTTTTTTTATGATTCGAAGCCTATCCATTTTTTTAGTTATTGCAGTATTTATTCTCTCGGGAGTAAGTCAGCTTCATGCGCAATATACTAAGATTACGGGAGTGGTAATAGATGCTGCTACAGAAAAGCCAATTCCATTTGTAAATGTTTATCTTGAAGGAACTTCCGTAGGTGCTACCACAGGTTTTGATGGGCAATTTGCCATTAAAACCAAGGTGAATGCGGATACACTTTTGATTTCATATATTGGATATAAGTCACAAAAATTTTATATTCGGAAAGGTTCATTTCAAAATTTCATAGTTAAACTTCAGTCAAGCAATGTGGAGTTGTCAGCTGTAGACATCCACCCTGGAGAGAATCCTGCTCATATTCTTTTGCGAAAAATTATTGCAAATAAGGATGATAATAGTGGCTATAAGCTCGATGCTTACGAGTATAGGGTATATAATAAAGTACAAATGGATGCCAACAATATTACCGATGAGTTTAAGAATCGACGTGTATTTAAGCCGTTCAAGTTTATTTTCGATAATGTGGACACCTCTACTATTAATGGTAAATCGTATCTGCCTTTATTGCTGTCTGAATCTGTTTCAAATTATTATTTTAGATCAAATCCTGAAGTGAAAAAGGAGTTCATTGTTGCATCGCGTATGTCGGGTATTAATAATGAAAGTGTAGCTCAGTTTTTGGGTAGTATGTATCAGAAAATAAATGTGTATGATAATTATATTCGTGTGTTTAACAAAAATTTTGCTAGCCCTATTGCTAACTTTGGACTCCGTACTTATCGCTATTATTTAATCGATAGTGCGACAATTGATGGGCATTGGTGCTACCAAATGATGTTTAAGCCACGACGAAAGCAAGAAGCCACCTTCACAGGTGAGATTTGGGTTGCCGACACGAGTTTTGCTATCAAGCGTATAAGTATGAAGATAGAGAATGTAAACCTTAATTTTGTGAATGCTATGGCTATTAATCAAGAATACGATTTAATAGATAACGAATATTGGATGTTGCGTAGAGATAATTTTGTGGTGGATTTTAATATCGTTGAAAATTCTAAAAAAGTAACAGGTTTTTTTGCTCATAAAACAACAATTCACGATAATATTATTGTAAACAAACCTTATCCAGATGATTTTTATCGATCGGCAACAACTGTTGTTGTTGACGAGTCGGCTTGGGGTAAGTCGGAAGAGTATTGGGATACGGCTCGGTCGGAGGAGTTAAATGAGGAGGAGATGATGATATATAAAACGGTTGATACTGTTACCAATATGCCTATTTTTCGTACTTATTATGATGTTATTGCCATGCTTGTTTCGGGATACTATAATGTAGGAGCAATTGATATTGGTCCTTTTTATAAAATATATAGTTATAATGATGTGGAAGGGCATCGTTTTCGTATTGGTGGGCGAACGAGTAATACCTTGAGTGATCGATATCGTGTATATGGGCATCTCGCTTATGGAACTCTTGATGATCGTTATAAATATGGTTTAGGTTTTAAATATATTCAAAATAAAAACCCTAGGCGAGCTGTCGATATATATTATAAAAATGATGTAGAACAGCTTGGTGCGAGTGTTAATGCCATGTCAACGGATAATATTTTGTCTAGTCTGTTGCGAGTAGCTCCCAATGATAAGCTTACCCTGGTAGAGGAGTATCGTATTGGCTATGAGTATGAATGGTTTAATGGATTTTCAAACACCTTAACATTTCGACACCGTATGGTTTCTCCATTGCAAGACCAGCAGTTTGAAATATTTTCAACCCCAGGCGGACCACCACAATTGTACAATCATATAACTACTTCGGAGATTGAATTAAATACTCATTTTGCCTACCGCGAAACCTTCTTTTTTGATAAGTTTGAGCGTAATAGCTTGGGCACAAAGTATCCCACAATTAACTTATGGTACACCTACGGCATCCCTGATTTTCTTGATGGAGATTTTGAGTATCACAAAATACGCATTGCCATGAAGCAGCGCTTTAATATTTTGGGGCTTGGCTATTCGAATTATGTTGTGGCCTGGGGAAAGATTTTTGGTAAACTTCCATATAATCTTTTGGAGGTGCATCCAGGTAATGAAACATATGTATATGATGAGTTTGCTTATAATGGAATGAACTATTACGAATTTATTAGTGACGAGTACGGGTCATTAGCCTATTCGCACCATTTTCAAGGCTTGTTTTTCAATCACATTCCTTTGCTCCGAAAGTTGAAATGGAGGGAAGTAATCTATGGAAATGTTTTAGTTGGTAGTATGCGAGCAGATAATAGGAGTTATTCAACTTTTCCGGATGTCACCCAAAGCTTAACAGAGCCCTATTATGAGGCGGGGGTTGCTGTGGAGAATATATTCAAAATTATACGAGTTGATTTTGGTTGGCGTTTATCGTATTTAAAAAATACAAAGATAAAGCCATTCAGAATTCGGTTTAATCTAACGATGGATTTCTAAACTAATCGTTAAGAAAATCCAGTACAATACTAGAAAACAACTCTGGGTTATCAGAATGTAGCCAATGTGAAGCTCCCTCCATTGTTTGTATATCAGCATTAGGGAAATGCTCGTAGATTGCAGGCTCATCCTTTTCTAAAACAAAATCAGATGCGCCACCGCGAATAAATAGGGTGGGTTTAGTATATCGATTTGTCGTTTTTAACTCAGGCATTACATTGCCTATATTACGAACTAAAGAGCCGGGGTTTAATTTCCATACAAATCCATTTTCTGTACGAATAATATTTTTCAATACAAATTGTAAACGCCGTTTGTCATTAACAAAACGTGATAAAGCTTTCTCAATTTCGGCATAGCTTTTTTTGTTGGAAAGGTTTACTAAACTTAATGCCCCAAGTATGGCCTTATGCTCTGGACGGAGCTTACCTTTTTTTAAACTCATATCAGCCACAATAAGCTTGTTGACCCTTTTGGGATACGTAAGAGCATAATTCATTGCCACACGACCACCCATGGAATGACCAAGAATTGAGACGTTTTTAATATCTAGTTTTTCAAATAACTCGTTCAAATCATCCATCATAAGTTCCAAGCTAAACTCAGGGCTATGTGGGCTTCGTCCGTGATTTCGAGCGTCAGGTACAATTACATGGTGGGTTTCAGAATATTTACGAGCTAAGCCCGCCCAATTATCTGACATGCCAAAGAGGCCATGAAGAATGATTAAATAATTATCACCACTACCATACTCTCGATAAAACAATTCCATTGGATTTTCTTTATGTTTATATTTTGATAATTGCTATCCTTCGGCACAATTTTCATATAGTTCGGTAAACTAGTGTAATTTAGCCTTATAGGTTACTGGCCTAAAAGTCGGCGATACATCATAACCGTGTTTTCCAAACCCAAATAAAGAGCATCGCAAACCAAAGCATGGCCAATAGAAACTTCTTTCAAGGCGGGCACTCGTTCAGCGAAATACTTTAAGTTTTCCAAATTCAAATCGTGACCCGCATTAAGTCCCAAACCTAATTCTTGAGCTGCTTTACCAGCTTTGACAAAAACAGCTATGGCAGTTTCTCGATTTTTAGTGTAATTGGCAGCATAGCTTTCGGTATACAGTTCAATACGATCGGTTCCTGTTTCTTTTGCATGAAAAACCATTTCTTCATCCGCATCTACAAAAATGGAAGTACGAATACCTTTTTCCTTGAGTTGAGCAATAGTATCTTGCAAAAAAGATTTATGCTCCTTAGTATTCCAACCTGCATCAGAAGTAATAGCATCTGGGGCGTCGGGTACTAAAGTTGCTTGACTAGGGACTACTTTCAATACGAGCTCTAAAAATTTATCAATAGGATTCCCTTCGATATTTAGTTCTGTATTTATATGTTTTTTCAGCTCGTAAGCATCGGAATATCGTATATGACGTTCGTCAGGTCGAGGGTGAATAGTGATGCCTTGGGCTCCAAAACGCTCAATATCAAGTGCTGATTTTAGCACGTTGGGTAAATTACCACCTCGTGCATTTCGAAGGGTGGCAATTTTATTTATGTTTACACTTAGCTTAGTCATAATATGTATCTTTGTTTGGCAAATTTATAAAATATTAAAGGCATTTTAGCTATGATAGCGAAAGAATTAATAACAGATTCAGTTTCTACATTACATACAAGTGATACAGCAATTTATGCGCTGTCACTAATGGAGGAGTATCGAATTTCGCATATGCCTATTGTAAATAATGAAGATTTTTTGGGCTTAATTTCGGAGACTGATTTATATGAGCTTGCCGATTTAGAGGCTCCAGTTGGTGCGCATACTTTAACCTTGAGAAAGCCTTTTGTTACAAACAGTCAACATATTTACGAGGTTATTAAACTCGCTGATGAGTTTAAACTTAGTATTATTCCTGTTTTAGATGATAAGCATAAGTATTTAGGCGTTATACGCTTAGCTGACTTGACTCATTATTTTGCTCAATTAGTTGCTGTTGATCAACCTGGAGGTTTAATTACTCTAGAGATGAATATTCATGATTATTCTGTGTCCCAAATTGGGCAGATTGTGGAGTCGAATGATGCTCGTATATTGAGCTTATATTTTTCGCCTATTGCTGATACTACCAAAATAGAAGTGTCTATTAAGATTAACAAGTCTGATTTAACTCCAATAATTCAAACATTTAGCCGCTATAATTATACGATAGTAGCATCCATTTTTGAAACGGATGAGGAGGAGTTACAAGATCGATATGATTCACTTATGAGTTATCTAAATGTTTAAAACTTCTCTTTACATATTCTTTCTTTTGACTTTCTTTATTGTCAATTCAACGACTCAGGCACAGGTGAAGGACACTACTTTTGTGGGTGCGCAAATATCTGAGGAGGAAACAGTGTATCATGATTTCGTGGTGGGTAAAATACTTTTTGAAGGAAATCATAAAACAAAAGATCGGATATTGCTTCGAGAGTTATTATTTGTCCAAGGCGATAGTATAATGGCTAAGGATTGGACAAATTTACGAAAGCAATCTGCTGAAAATTTGTTTAATACTACACTTTTTAATCGTGTTGGTATTAGTGCTATAGCCAGAGAAAATGGGCTGATGGATATTGTAGTAAAAGTGATTGAACGTTGGTATATATGGCCAGTACCCGTTTTTGAGGTGGATGAAAGAAACTTTAATGCTTGGTGGGAAACACGTGATTTATCTCGTGCAAGTGTGGGGCTGTTTCTTACCCATAATAATTTTCGCGGTAGGAGAGAAGAAGTGAAAATCCTTCTTATGGGGGGCTATAATCAGAAGATTGGGTTCTCATATTCGGCGCCCTATGTTAACAAAAAAGGGACTATTGGTTTGGGGTTTCAAACGATTTATACCCTTCGCCACGAAGTAAATTATAAAACAGTATTTGATAAGCAGGTGTATTTGAAACTAGACGATCAAGCTATACAGCGTGATTTACTTTCTTCTGTGCATATTAGTTACCGCCCAAATTATTTTTTTACAGCCATTGCCCAATTGCGATACAGGCAATTTGAATTTGCTGATAGTCTTATAATTAGTAATCCTGACTATGCACCTTCGACGGATGGTGATTTGCAATATATGGGAGTGAATATGAAATTCAAATACGACCGACGAGACTATAAATCCTATCCTTTGGCAGGTTATTATGCCGATTTGGAAGTAAGGAAATATGGACTAGGTTTTTTTGATAACGGATTGGATATTTGGAACTTTCATACAACACTTAGGAGGTACTGGACTTTAAGCCAACGATGGTATTATGCAATAGGTCTTATTGGTAAAAAAAGTGCAGGTTCTCAAATGCAACCATATGTTTTTAATAGAGCTTTAGGTTATGGCCGCGATTATGTAAGAGCTTATCAGTACTATGTGATTGAGGGTAATGACTTTGCTTTACTTAAAATGAATATTAAATTTGCAATAGTTCCTCCTCGTAAGGTGAAAATGAACTTTGTGAAAACAGAGAAGTTTAATACGATTCCTTATGCTTTTTATTTAAATCTATTTTTCGATGCTGGATATGTAAATGCTCCCTACAGTGATTCTTCAAACAAACTGCCCAATAGATATATTTATGGCTCAGGTATAGGGCTCGACTTTGTAACTTATTATGATGCGGTAGCTCGCTTTGAAGTAGGGGTGAATCATAAAGGTGAATCTGGCTTCTTCTTGAGTTTTATTGCTCCTATTTAATTGGGTAATTCGCATCTAATCAAGAATTATTATTTATAAGAAAAAAATGATTAATATTATATTTTTTTATATCCTTTTTATTTTATAGTTTTGTAAAAATTGAAAACATTGACATGGATAGTTGCCAAAATTGTAAATTTCGTTCAAAGCTTTTTGACAAATTAAGCGAAGAAGAACTTGAAACTATTAACTCAAATAAGCAAACATATCTTGTTTCGAAAGGAGAAACAATATGTGTTGCTGGTGAGCAAATAAAAGAGTTTGTATATTTAGTTGAAGGACTGGTTAAACTTCAGAAAGTGGGTAGAGATGGAAAAGCACAGATTGTTAGTGTTGCCAGACCCTTGGATTTCGTTGGTTTGCTTACCGTTTTTTCAAATCAAGATTACCAATACACTATTACTGCATTAGTTGATAGTCGTTTTTGTAGAATAGATATTGATGTAATGCGTCAATTAGCTGCCAAGAATGGGTTGTTTGCTTTAGATATTCTTAAGTATATAAGTAAGATTTCAGATGAGATTATTCGTCATACTTATGCTATTAATAGCAAAAACCTACGTGGTAGAATAGCAATGATACTGCTCGATTTTGCAAACAAACATTTTGAATCTGATACTTTTTTACTTCCATTATCACGCAAAGAGTTAGCTGAGCTTATTGACATGACTCCAGAAAATGTAATCCGAATTTTGTCAGAATTTCGTCGGGATAATTTGGTTTATGTAAAAGGAAAACAGATAGAAATTATTGACCGCAAGCTTCTTGAAAAGATACGAGATTTGGGTTAAGGCTAATTCTGTTTTATAAGTTTTTATATATTAGATCCATAGGCGCGCCACTTATCGAAAGCACTTTGCATATCATCAGGCAATTCTGAGTCGAAAAACATATACTCGCCTGTATTTGGATGAATAAATCCTAATGACTTGGCATGAAGTGATTGACGTGGGATTATCTTAAAACAATTATTGATAAACTGCTTATATTTACTAAAAGTAGTACCCTTTAAAATACGATCTCCTCCGTATACCTCATCATTGAAAAGTGGATGTCCGATAAACTTCATATGAGCACGAATTTGGTGCGTTCTGCCTGTTTCCAGTTGGCATTCGATAGCAGTTACATAACCAAAATTTTCTATTACTTTATAATGAGTGGTCGCAGTTTTACCAAAATCTCCATCAGGAAATACATCCATTACCTTTCGGTTCTTCAAACTACGTCCTATATTTCCTTCTATAGTTCCTTCTTCTTCATTAAAGTTACCCCATACAAGTGCAATATACTTTCGTTCAATACTATGGTCGTAAAATTGCTTTCCTAATCGGGTTTTTGCTATTTCATTCTTAGCCATTAATAAAACTCCTGATGTGTTTTTATCAATCCGGTGAACCAATTGTGCTTGTACTTCATCGCCGTGGTCAGGGTATTTTTGGTCAATATGAAAAGCCATAGCATTTAGAAGTGTGCCTGAATAATTATTAAAACCAGGATGAACAACCATGCCCGCAGCTTTATTAATTACAATTATATCCTCATCTTCATATATTATTTCAACAGGTATATCTTCAGGTATTATCTCCACTTCGCGAGGAGGGTAGCTCATCACTACAGTTACGATGTCGCGGGGTTTTACTTTATAGTTTGATTTTACTGCTTTGTCATTTACTAGAATTGTTCCTGCTTTGGCAGCGTTTTGAATACGATTTCTTGATACATTTTCAACCTTACCCATAAGGAATTTGTCAACCCTAACGGGTGATTGTCCTGGATCTACATCAAAACGGTAATGTTCAAATAATTCGTGATCAGTATTTATATCTTTATTAATTTCTTCAGCCATAATATTATTTATTGATAATGAACTTTTTACTTATTTGAGTTTGGCCATTTGTTGTAAATAGCTGAATAAGATAAATTCCCGATTGTAAATTGCTTACGTCAATTTTGTTTTGATAATTACTTTCAATTATTAACTGACCGTTAATATTGAAAATACGTATGTGATAATCTTCATTATTGTAATTCTTATTACCAGAAAGTGATAATTGTAAGTAATTGCTATGTATAGGGTTGGGGGCAATTACTAAGGAAATATCATCATTAGTTTTGCTTGGAATACCCACATATGCCTGATCATCTGAGCCAAGTATTGGACGTATCATTGCTGTTCCTTCGAAAGATGAATTATACCAATTGCCAGTCACATTATAAAAAACATTGTCCATATTGTTATTATTATAATCCCAACCAAGATTCAGATTGTCTTTTGTGCTTTGTTTCCATCCCACGTAAAAAGTTCCATTTACAGCAACTGCATTATCCAATACGTAAGTATGAAACTTAAATAGGTCATCACTAAACTCGGGTCGTACGCTACTTTGAGTATAGATTACTGTGCCAGGTGCCCCTCCATTATCATTCCATATCTGAATGTCAAAGTACTGTTGATTTGCAGCAGCCAATGTTTGATTAAAATAGAACTGCACAGATTGAATGGAGTCGGCAATATTTGTTTTAAATTTAATAGCTAATTGACCGTTGGCAGTAGATAGGCCATAACCCGCTTCAGGCACTCCATCATCGTATGCATAATAATTGTAAAAACGTTGAAAGAATTTTAATGTGTCATTACTTCGAATAATATCAGGATTATGAAGCACCTGTACTTCCACTTTAAAATCTGCATAAGTTGTTGCAGTAGAATTGTAGGTATATGTTGTATAGTTTGGGGCAAAATCCAAAGTAGGTGTGGTCATATTGATTGATGCTGGATTTGAAGGTGGATGAAAAGGAATAGTAGTATAATCCAGTGGATATATCCCAAAATATTGCGCCACATTTATGGGGCCTAATATTTCATCTTGCCTTGTAAATTCAATTTGTTTTGAATGATCCATTTCTGAAGAAGCATTAGCTAAGAACTGGTTCCATGGCATTGATTGGTAATCGTTTAATAGGGTAGTTAATTTCCCGGAAATGCTTACATCATTAAAATAAATATCGTCATATGATCGATTAGCATCAAGAATAATGTAGTCTAAATTCCAATGATCGTAAACGCCAGATCTCCAACTTGGAATGTTTGAACCAGGTATGCTTGCGTAATTTAGAAATCTAAATTTGAACCTTGGCCCAAAAAATATAGTGTCTTTAATAGGTATTAGTACATGCAAAAAATCAACTCCATAATATTTTTTAAGTGTATCCAATGGCATTCCTTCCATTCCCCATGCATGAATCCATTTGTCTTTATTCTGATCATAAAACTCTAAAGTAATGGAATCTCCTTCTTGAGGTGCATCACCAAATCCTTGTGGCTGCACATAGAAGCTTAAATATACCGAGTCGGCAGGGGTCATCTTTGTGTTTGTAATAAATAAGGTGTCAAGACGTATATCATTAGAAGTAAGAGTGTCTGCAATTGTTGGGTAGGTTGACATATTACTATATACACGACCATTATTATCTGTACCATCAAATGTGGCTACACCTATACTTGGTGGATTTATTGCATACGATTTATTAATAAATACATAGCTGTCTTCCCATAAGTTTTTATAGGGAAAATAACCAGGCTTGCTAAAATCATCAATAAATGGAAGTTTAATAGCGGGAGTAGTGCCTTTTTTATGTGTTTTTGTACTTTGCTGTGAAACCTGCTTTGTGTTAATAAGCGTGGGGTTACCACTCAAGGGAACAATTTGCTCTTGGGCTTTTGCCAGTGAAAAAACAAGCAGAAAAGACAGTATGATAATTAGTTTCATATTATTCATTATAGTTCCACAGAATTAGTGTCAACTCTATTTTCAATTATGGTATCCACATGCGAAGGTTTTGTGGTGTTTAATAAAGCATCGAAATCGAAATGCTCATCTGATTTATACCAAAGTTCAATACTGGTGCCAAAACGAGCGACTCTGTTTTTATTATAGTGAGGTGATTGACGGTACACACGTGCTGTTGTACTATCATCACCAACTTCAAAATGCTCTTTACCAATATTTAATGAAGCATTGTGAATTTCTTCAACAGCCTGTTGGTGGGTTTTCCCTAACACAAGTGGAACTGGAATAAGTTCTTTTTGCTCACCTTGTCCTAAAACTAATTCAATAGAAGATCCTTTAATAATATTTTGTCCAGGTTCGATATCTTCACCCAAATATTTTTGCTCTAAAACTGCATTTTTTGCAATGTCAGGTCTATAGCTAAGCTTCGATATTTTTAATCCATAAGTCTCCAATAGGGAAGAAGCACTTCGCTTGCTTAAATCAATTAGGTTTGGCATTTCAACCTGTTCAGGGGTATATGCTACGATGGTGATATAGATGTTTCGACCTGCTTTTACTTTTGAGCTGGCTTTTGGATTTTGAGAAATTACCGAGCCTTTCTCCCTATTTTCATCAAAGATAGAATCTATAATGCTAAAATTAAAGTTTTTATAGGCTGGGTCGGGAACAAGATCTTCGAATAATAAACCGGAAAAATCAGGTACAGAAATTTCTTCGCCATGGCGAGTAAAATCCTTCAACGAATAAATAGTGCCAAATAAGATACCTATTCCTAAAAATATAAGAATTACTAAATGTATGTAGAATCGCTTGTCTGTAATAAAACCTAACATAAATGATACCTTATTAGTTGTTTATAAAAAGTAAAAACACCTCGCTTTAAAACTTCAAAAATAAGGCTTTATTGTACATATCCCAAACTAGTTTGGATTTTATTATTGAATGCAAAATCAATGGATATATTTGCTTGCCAAAGTGAGCTTATAATTGATGATAGCAACAAAAGCAAAGAGGTGCCTATAACAGCACCCCCTCCTTAATTTTATGTGAATAGTATATATGGAAATATAGCTATTTCTTTTCTATTCCAATGCAGAAATAATCAAAGCCATTTTCTTTCATAAAATCGGCATCATATACATTTCGGCCATCAAAAATTACTGGATTTTTAAGTAGCTTCTTTACTACCTCATAGTTTGGCATACGAAACTCAGGCCACTCTGTAACTAGCATTAGTGCATCAGCATCAACCAAAGCGCCGTAAGGATCATCGGTGTATTCTATTTTATCACCAATACGTCGTTTGGCTTCTTTCATCGCTACAGGATCGTAAGCTTTTACTTTTGCACCATGCTCAATAAGTCTATCAATTAATACCAAGGCAGGAGCCTCACGCATATCATCAGTTTTTGGCTTAAATGATAATCCCCATAGTGCAAATGTTTTTCCTTTTAGGTCTCCGAAATAACTTTGAGCTTTATAGAAAAGTCTTGATTTTTGGCTTTCATTAACCTCTTCTACAGCTTTAAGAATACGCATACTATAGTCATTTTCATCAGCTGTTTTAATTAGTGCCTTTACATCTTTTGGAAAGCAGGAGCCACCATAACCAATTCCTGGGTAAATAAATTTATTCCCAATTCGGCTATCAGACCCAATTCCACGACGAACCATATTTACATCCGCTCCCATAATTTCACATAGGTTGGCAATGTCATTCATAAAGCTTATCTTAGTAGCTAGCATTGAATTGGCAGCATACTTTGTCATTTCGGCTGAAGGTACATCCATAAATATTACCGGGTGGCCATTCATGGTAAAAGGCTTATAAAGTCGAGACATTATCTCCTCTGCCTTTGTTGACTCAACACCTACCACAATACGATCAGGTTTTAAGAAATCATTTACAGCATCACCTTCTTTCAAAAACTCAGGATTTGATGCTACATCAAATTCAATATTCACACCACGTTTATCTAATTCTTGCTGCATAGCATTACGAACTTTCTCCGCAGTGCCTACTGGAACGGTACTTTTGGTTACCATTAGTATATGTTTGCTTATATGCTGACCTACTTCACGAGCAACACCTAAAACATATTGTAAATCAGCGCTTCCATCTTCATCTGGAGGGGTTCCAACTGCACCAAAAACCACGTCAGTATCTTTAATTACTGATGATAATTCTGTGGTAAAATGTAAGCGGCCAGCATCATAATTGCGCTTAACCATAGGTTCTAATCCTGGCTCCCAAATAGGAATAATACCTTTGTTGAGATTGTCAATTTTCTTTTTATCTATATCTACGCATGTAACATTAATACCTACTTCTGCGAAGCATGCTCCTGTTACTAATCCTACATATCCTGTTCCTACTACTGTTACTTTCATAATACGCAATGTTAGTTTCTTTTATGTCAATATCGTATAAAATGCACTGAACGATTATTTCTTTTGCCAAATATAGCTTAGTTCCTTTTATAGTGAATATTTTATTTTTGACTTTTTACAATGGAATACATGATTATTTACAATCAGGGTTTATTCCTAAAACATAGTTATCTATCACATTAATTTTTTCGGCCACACGGTCCCCTTTAAATCCCTTAATATCTTTATGTTTTATGTGTTTCTGGTATTCTAATAAATACTCTTTTGCCATAGGTAAGTACGACCAATGCCATTTTTCTTCTTCGTAGCCAGATGTTCTTGTTTCGGGTTTAGGAGTGTAAACTTGACAGTAACCAAAGGTATGTGCATTTTGCACTAGCCAAGTATATATATCTTTTCCTTTTCCTTGCAAAAAGTCAGCATCTTCCAAACTGTAAATATCGATATCAGTACCCCAATGATGTCTAGATGTACCGGGCATTGAGGAGAATAGTAGAATTACTTTAGCTCTTGCTTCAGCATTCTGATATGCTTTGCTTAGATCTTTTCCGAGTACTTTACGAGCACCCGTCCATTTTGCTTCCCAAATTGATTTTTGATGATTGAAACTTCGAAATGCAGAAATGATTTTTAAGTCTAAACCTTCCTTTGCTGCAGCTGCATACATTTTCGTATAAGCCAAATATGCTTCGTTAAGCATATATATGTTGCTTTTTAAAGTATATGGTTTTTCAATTTTAGAAAATTTAGAATCTTTGCTAGGACTTACTTTCCCCAATAAGTAATTTTTTGATATGGTGCTGTGATTCGCTACTTTAATTTGGTCTTGTGGTGTGTTAATTAAGGTAGTATAACTAGCCAAAATCAAAAGCATTAAAATAGGTTGAATATATTTAGTCATCTTATTTTCTTTTAATAATTGATAAAGCTTTTTGAACAATTGCTTGTGCATTCATTCCGTATTTTTCCATTAGTTCAAGCGCTTTGCCAGATTCTCCAAATGAATTTGGCATGCCTACAAAATCCATTGGGGTAGGATGGTGTTTTACAATAACTTCAGCAACAGCACTGCCAAGCCCTCCTGTTATTTGATGTTCTTCAGCAGTAATAATAGCTCCTGTTTGTTTTGCTGCCTCAATAATAGCATTTTTATCGATGGGTTTTATGGTATGCATGTTTAATATCATAGCTGAAACTCCTTGTTTAGCAAGTTCTTCAGCTGCCAAAATACTTTCCCATACTAAATGCCCAGTAGCAATTATGCATATGTCATTGCCTTGTCGCAATGTTTGTGCTTTTCCAATTTCAAAATTTTGAGTATCAATTGTAAAGTTGGGCATGGGTTCTCGGCCAAATCGAATGTACACAGGCCCGTTTAATTTTTCTATTGCCGCAATGGTAGCCAATCGAGTTTGTGTGGCATCGCATGGTGATAAAATTGTAATATTTGGCAAGGCACGTAATGCTGCAATATCTTCTAGGGCTTGATGTGTTGCGCCGTCAGGGCCAACTGATATACCTGCATGTGCTCCACCAATAATTACATGTACATTATTGTAACAAAGAGATATGCGTATATGGTCAAGTGTACGCATGGCTGCAAAAACACCGTAGGTTGAGAATATTGGTATTTTGCCATTCAATGCCATTCCTGTTGCTATGCCCACAGCATTTTGTTCGGCTATACCCAAACTATAAAACCGGTTTGGAAAAGCATTGGCAAAAATATCCATACCCACAGATGATGTGATATCACTTCCCAATGCAATCACATTTGGGTTGTGTGCTCCTGCTATTTTCAAGCCTTCACCAAATCCTTGCTTAGTAGATATGTTTCCAATAAAATCAACTTTTTCCATTGTTTTATTTCAAATTATTTTTCCAATTCTCTATATCTTTATCAGATGGGGCTTTTCCATGCCATTGGTAATTACCTTCAATCTCTGGAACTCCAGCCCCCATTTTTGTGTGGGCAATAATCACTATTGGTTTATTCTTTATTTTCTTAGCAGAAGTATATGAATCAACAATTTCTTGCATATTATTTCCATCACATTCCAAAACGTGCCAGCCAAAGGATTCCCATTTTTTCTTTAAGGGTTCCAATTTCATTACACTTTCAGTGTCCCCATCAATTTGTACTTTATTTCGATCTACTAATGCAATCAAGTTATCAAGCTTATAATGTGCAGCACTCATTGCTGCTTCCCAAACACTACCTTCCTGCAATTCGCCATCACCAAGGATGCAAAACGTACACCAGTTTTTTTTGTCAAGCTTTGCTATAAGTGCCATTCCTATGGCAACAGATAATCCTTGACCTAGCGAGCCTGCTGATAATTCCAAACCAGGCAATCCATGGTCGCGACCAGGATGTCCTTGTAAGCGGCTTCCTAATTTACGAAGTGTAATAAGTTCGTTTTTAGGAAAATAACCTGCATGTGCTAAGGTGGCATAATGTACTGGTACTACATGTCCAATGCTTAGTATTAAACGATCACGATCAGGCCAATTAGGCTGATCAGGTTTATGATTAAGAATACTGAAATATAAAGCGGTAAATACATCAGCAAGACCCAATGAGCCGCCAGTATGTCCCGAACCTGCTGCATGAATACTACGAATTACATCGAGCCGTATTTCTTTTGCCTTATGTTTTAATTCATTGATATTCATTCTTTCTGTAAGCTTAATTAAACATTTTAGTAATACGACTAATAATCGCGCCAGTCTTTGCGCTTGTTTAGTTTTAAATCTTGCAACATTGGTGATTTTACTCGAATGGTTAAATTATAGCTTTTTCGATTCCCTATCGGAATCCAATTAAACATTAATTCCCAACAATGCAAATCGCGGTATATATCAACAGAAGTAAACGACAGTTCATTTGCTTGGAAGTCCCAACCAGTGGTGATTCCTATTTTCCATTTTTTTGTAATATTCACATCACCGCGTAACCCAAGAGTTTGAATTATTTTTTTATCATATACAATATTTTCATAATTATATATATTAGTATAACGCCATGTATAACTGAAATTCATATTCCAAGGATTATTAAAATCCACATAGTGATCAGGATATGTATTTACTTCTTCCAATTCTTCTTGAGTTCCTTTGTCGGATTGATATTTATTTTGCTTCTTTTTCTTTTGCTTATTGCTGTTAATATTGTAGTTAAATCCGAAATTCCATTCACTACTATTTCTTCGAAGCAAACGTTTGTTCACATCCCAATTAAACTCATTGATACGAACGCCTGCAGAGTCGAGTGCGTAAAAATCCCAATAACCAGCAAAGCGTACTGATAAGCCTTTAACTATAGTGGTTCGAGCCGTAAGACTCAATGGTGCCAATTGAAATTCAGTTTTGGCTATATCGTAGGATGTTCCGATACGAAGACTTTCAATAAGCTTAATTTTCTTAGTGCCTGTTATTGTATCCTTTCTCGACCTTACTTTTAATTCAAAATTATTGTCAATACTTAAATTTACACTTCCAGATTTGCCATCCGGAGGAGCACCATACATTTGACCAGCAAAACGTGAGTACCTTACTTCTTTACCATTTTTATCAGTATAGCTGGTAAAATAATTAAAATGTGAAGCTCCAAAATCGGGGTGGTAACTAAATCCTAAATTTGGTGAAACCACATGTCGCAGTGCCTTAATTGGACCTTTCTTGGCGATATACATGCCATATATTCTAGTGTTTATGGCCGAATTAAAACTATATTCATGAATGGCAGAAAACTCGTTATGATAATCGGTATTTAGATGAGGTAAAATTGTATCATTATCTATGTAGGTCGTATCTTCCCAGTTTTTGTAGGTGCTTTGAAAATACCACCGCTCAGTAAAGTTAGCGGAGTTTGTCCATGTAAATTTCCCCAAATTAACAGTGCTACTAAGTGGAACAACATGCCTAATTCCTTTATCAAAATCTTCAAAAGTGACTTGGCCGAATAAGGAATCTACAGTACTAAGGTTGTTTTTTGCATCCATTTTATAGGATATCATAACCTTCTCATACCACTTTTTTTTGCCAATTGGTTTCTTTTTTTTGAAAGGATAGAACCTTGGTGTGCTAAATGATATTTGAGGGAGCGTCATGTTAATAGCTCCTGTTTGAGAGTTTTGATTATGACCAAGGTTTGCAGTAAAGTTATATCCATCCCATAAAGTGGCTCGGTAAGCGATACTTGAGTGAAAAGTGTTTGTTAAATAGTCCTGAGTGTTATTGGAGTTCAAGTTATTATAGTTAGTACTACCAAAGTTTACATCAGCTGAGAAGCTGCTGTTGGGATTAGCTTTTGCATCCTGACGGTGATTCCATCGTATAAAGAAACTCTGATCTTCTGTGTAATTGTTTGCATCGGTTTCCCCAATTTTATTGTGTGCATATTTAATATCAAAATCTCCTTGTCCTCGATAGCGGAAGTTATAACGCGAATGAGCCTTTAATCCCCAGCTGCCTCGAGAATAGATGTCTCCTCGTAATGCCAAATCCATATTTGGGCCTAAGCCCCAATAATATCCTCCGTCAGTAAGATTATAACCACGGTTCTCAGTATATCCATACGAAGGAAATAGTATACCATTGGCCCTGCCTTTTTTATTTGGAATAAAACCAAAAGGAACAATCAAGGGGATGGGAATATCTTCAACTTCCATGTATATTGGACCTGTAACAATCTTATCATCAGGAATTACCTTGCCTTTTTTGTAACGTATGCGATAATGAGGGTGAGGGGCGCTACAAGTAGTAAAATGGCCAGATTTTACATAGGTAATATTATTACTCATTTTTTTCCCCTTGGAAAGCCACACATACATATCACCTTCATGCTTTGTAACATTGTTTACGATACCAACCCTTGTATCAAAGTTGTAAGTAAGACTTGTTGTTTCAAACTCGTCCTTACCATCTTTAAAAATAGGGCTTCCAATTACTTTGCCTGTGCTGTCTTCCACACCAATTGCATATACTGTGTTATTCTTAAAATCCAACTCAATATAATCGGCTTTCAAATTAATGCCATCATAGTCTACTTCTGCCTTGCGGTACATATAGGCTTTCTGTGCAACCCAGTCCATAATAATGCTATCTTCTGCATTATAGATTACTTTTTGTATCAAATTCATGGAGCTGGACTTACGGGGTTTCGAGACTGTTATTTCCTTTCCATCATTATGAGTTTCAATGATACTATCTCCACTTATTATTCCGTTTTTAATACTGTCGCCAAGTAATATTTTAATATCATTAATGGTAATTGAATCCGTAGCGCCACTATGTGACTTTACAATGCTATCAGGATTTATTTCTTGAGCATTGACAATCATTGGAATAATAATACTTAGTACAAGTATTATTAAACCTTTAGAAAATATTTCTGTTAATAATTTCGTTAACAATTGTAGTTTATTATTGAATAATACCGCTTTAGTTCATCTTACTTTTGTTGTAAAGTAGATTGTTGATAATAAAAATCAAAACTAACAAACTTTTGTGTGGTAAAAACGATTGAAACAAGAAATATTGCACAATAATTGTTGATTAAATACATTATTAACTCGTTTTTTAGGTTTTAAATTTAAATAGTATAAATATGCGTCATATAATAGTCTTTCTTATTCTAGCTTTATCATTACACATCAATTTTGATTTAGCTGCTCAAACCTATAAAAAAATAGATCGAGTAGTTATTGATGCAGGTCATGGAGGGAAAGATCCTGGTACTGTAGGGAAGAAGTCGAGTGAGAAGGATGTTGCTTTGAAATTGGCATTAAAGCTTGGTAATTACATAAAGCAAAATCTACCTGATGTGGAAGTTATCTATACACGTAAAACAGATGTTTTTGTAGAGCTTTACAAACGAGCAAAAATTGCAAATAAGGAAAAAGCAGATGTTTTTATTTCAATTCATTGTAATGCTGCTTCTTCAACCAGTGCTGTTGGAACAGAGACATGGATTATTGGAGCAACCAAAGGAGAACGAAACTTAGCTATCGCTCAAAAGGAGAATTCTGCAATTTTGTATGAGGCTGATTATGAAAAGCAGTACGATAATTTTGATCCCAATTCACCAGAGTCATATATTATTTTTGAATTATTCCAAAGTGCTTTTCGTGCACAAAGTGAAAGTCTTGCTGCAAAAGTGCAAAATCAATTTTCAAATCGTCTTCACAGGGTTGATCGAGGAGTAAAGGAGGCCGGGTTCTTAGTATTAGTAGCTGCCACCATGCCTAGTATATTAGTGGAAGCAGGCTTTTTATCCAATCTAGAAGAGGAGAAATATTTAATGTCTGAGCAGGGGCAAAATGAAATTGCATCAGCTATTTATCGTGCATTTAAGGAGTATAAGTTCCAAATGGAGAAGATAGATGAGCAAGCTAAACAAGAAAACACAAAGCATGACAGTTTATTAGCAGCTCAAAAATTGGCGGAAGCCAATGTTGAGACTGTTGGGGCAGAGAATAATGCAGAATTAATTTTTGGTGTACAATTTTTAACCTCAAAAAATGTGTTTAAAAATGGTAGTACTGAATTGAAAGGTTTAAAAAACGTGTGGAGATATAAAGATAATGGTTATTATAAATACGTTTCAGGGAAATTTAAAAATATTGATGAAGCTAATGCTTATGCAAAAAAGCTGAGGGGGTCGGATTTTAAGGATGCTTTTGTGGTGGCTTTTGTCGATGGTAAAAGAATACCCAAAAGAAAGGCGCTTAAAATGTTGAGAAAATAAAATGTACCTTTGTACAACATAAATATTCTAGTTATTATGCAAAATAAGAAAGAGTTTGTAATTGGATTTGTTGCAATACTAACATTACTATTGGTTTACTGGGGATTTAATTTCTTAAAAGGAGAAGATATCTTTAGTAAGGATCGCAAGTTTGTTATTGTTTATAATAAAATATCCGGATTGAATGTGTCTAATCCAGTAGTTATTAATGGATTTAAAATTGGAAGGGTTTCTAAGCTCTCGTTCCAAGAAAATGATCCTAACGCACATATTATTGTTGAAATACAGATAAAGAGTGATATTGCAATTCCTAAGAATTCTATAGCCAGAATTAACAGTGATTTTCTTGGAGTAAATACGATCGATATTTCCTTAGGTGATGGCGTTGTAATGAGCGAGTCAGGGGATACTTTAGCTGGAATAATTGCTACTTCATTGCAAGAGGAGTTTTCGCAGCAGCTGCTCCCTTTTAAGGTGAAAGCTGAAAAGATGATGGCTTCGATGGACTCTGTTTTGGAGGGTTTTCGCTATATTTTTAATCGCGAGACTCAGGATAATTTGGGTAATGCAATTAAAAGTATTTATGTGACATTTGACAATTTAGAGGCTGCAAGTAAAGAGATGAGCCTCATGATGGCTGAAGAGAGAACGCGTTTGCGAGAAGTGATGGATAATGCCAAGGAGATTACAGACAATCTTGCTAAAAACAGTAAGGAAATAGATAATATATTAAATAATTTTTCAAGCATTAGTGATTCTTTAGCAAAAGTGGATTTTGCAAAAACTATGAGAAGTGTAGATGGTGCTTTGGTGTCGTTTACTACCATCACTGATAAAATAAATAGGGGGGAAGGAACCTTAGGGCAATTAGTTCATAATGATACTCTCTACTATGAGCTAGAGTCGGCTTCAAGAGAACTTAATGAGCTTCTTGAGGATATGAAACTGCATCCTAATCGCTATGTGAAAGTTTCTGTTTTTGGTGGAAAGAATAAAGACCCTTATATAAAGCCTGAAGATGAAAATGATAAAAAGAAATAGAATTATTTAACAGCATTGAATAAAGTGAAAATCCCAAATATCATTGATTGATATTTGGGATTTTTTTTTACCAGATTACCTCTTGTCGTCGAATAGGCATTGTCATGCATCGAGCGCCACCACCGCCACGAGCTAATTCGGAGCCTTCGATACTGACAATGCAACGTTTGTAATCGTCGACACTGCGTTTTCCTGAAATCACATCTTCAGCGGTAATAATTTCGAAGCCATCATTATTAAGTGCATTTAGTGTATGTATATTTCGAGCATATCCTAGTGCCTTACCAGGAGCAAAGGAAAAGAAGTTTGCTCCACTATGCCACTGCTCACGCTCTTGATGCCACTTGTCCATGGTACCACCACAAATAATTGGTTTTAATTCCATTCCGAGGTTTGCTAATGCAATAAGGATGTTCTTTTCATCATGAATTTGTTGAAGTTTTCCTTCAGCAACTTCAATATGGATAGTACGTAGGGTAGAAGGTTTCAAAATAACATCCTCATAAACCATACAACGATCTTTATCTAATAAAGTAAACACCATATCCAAATGAATAAATGATTCGGGCGAATGGGGTAATTCTTGTATAATTAAATGCTTATGAACTTTGGTTTTTTTATAATGTTCAATCAATGAGTCAATACCAGCCGAATTGCTTCGTGCACCCATTCCAATAAGTATAATATCTTCACGAGCAATATGCACATCACCACCTTCTATCATTAATAAGGATTGATGGTCAGCATGTTTTGGCAATTCAATTATATTACTTTTAAGTTCAGGATGATTTTGAAAAATACTTGTCATGATGTATGTTTCAGGCTGTCGCACCTTGCTAGCCATTTGGCTGATGAGCACTTCATTTCCAATACTAACAGAGGCATCACGCATAAAAAAGAAATTGTGAAGTGGTTGTACTGCAAAACGATCAGGATTAAGGTAATTCGAAAGTGTATTATTTTGCAATTCTATACCTTCAATTATATTTGCACTTAAGTTAGCTGCATCCATAGCTAACAATGTGTCAATAAACTTCACTTTTTGATTGGTGAAAATTTGTTTGATTAAATCTTCTCTAACAGTTTCAAACTCGAGAACAGTTGTTAGTAAATCTCTAAGCTGATAGGTTTTGCTAACTTTACTCAATGACCCTTCAAAAAAACTATGTTCTTGCTGGCTGATTGGTAAATTAAGAATATCACTATATAACGCTTTTTCAGCATTTGCTGGTGTCATATTTTCTACCTCCTGACCGGGAGTATGAATAATAACAGCATCGAGTTTACCTATCTCTGAGTTAACTTGAATATTATGCTTATTGTTGTTTGTCATCTTATAGAATGTATTTGATTCATGCAAAAGTAGGAAAAAAGAGACACTATTAAGGGTAATTTTCTCAATTATTGTTAAGCAAAAAAACTTTTTTCATCACTAAAATATAAATATGTCATTGAACTTCATATTATTTCATTAGATGCTTAATACAAAAGCAACCATTTTATAAATTTGGTGTCTGAGATGAGTATTTATACTTGAAATTTAGTATATTTGGCAAGAATTTTTATTAATCTATTAATTATAATACAACACACATGAAAAAACTAACACTTATATTATTAGCCTTTGTACTTGTTGCAAGTGCTTGTAAGAAAGAAGAAGAAGAAGAAGAGAACAAATTAGACCCAACTTCACAAATGCGAGGTTTTGCTATTAACTATACTGCTACATGGTGTGGCCCTTGTGGAAACTGGGGAGCTCCAAGAATTCATCAGTATGCACATGATGCACCTCATGGAGCTGTTATTACAGCTCATGCTTCTGGAGACCCAATGCATGTAGCGCATTTGTATAGCAGCTTTTCGAGTGATCGTGAAACAGGTGGCGGAATACCTTCATTTTGGGTAGCTGATAGCAAAGGTACTAGTGATGGTGATATGAAATCATATATTGCTGCACATGGAACCGCTAAAGCAGGAGTTGACATGTCTTTTGAAAAAGAAGGTAATAAAATGACCGTTAAGACAATGACGAAGTTTTTTAGCCCTACTCCAGGTGAGTATTATTTATCAGTTTTGATTTTGGAGAATGGTATTGATGGATCAACTTCAGCAGGTGCATACAAACAAAGTGGGGTTGCAAACCCAGATACATATAAGCATGATTATGTTTTAAGAGCAAGTTCT
>JAGLCR010000018.1 GCA_023146135.1 Bacteroidales bacterium | reverse complement strand
AGACTGAAGACTAATAAGCAATTCCCCGCCTAACAGCCTTACTTCCAAATCTATTACGAATATCATCCATTGCTTTATACAGATTCACCATTTCCTCAGTATCATTAAACAAATCGAGCTGCTGCACACCTTCTATCAAGCCCGATAGTTTCACTCCTATCAATCTCACAAGCATTCTGCGAGTGTATAATTTCACAAAAAGCTCTTTGGCAACTTCCATTATCACATGGTCAAATGAAGTATATGATATACGCTTCTGCATGGTATAGGTATCGAAATTAGAATAGCGAATTTTAACAGTAACCACCGAACTGAGTTTCCGCTTTTTACGAAGAGAATAGGCTAACTTTTCTGCCATACCCACAATTAACTCATTAAGGCGCTTCACATCAATCGTGTCTTGCTGAAAGGTTCGCTCAGCGCTTATACTCTTACGCTCCGAATACTGAAATACTGGCGTTGAGTCTAATCCATTTGCCTTTTTCCACAGCGAAACTCCATTTTTACCCATCATATTTTGCAGCATTTCCACTGGCATTTGGCGCAGAGTAAGTATTCTCTCAACACCCATCCTTTGTAGCTTTAGGGAGGCTACTTTTCCAAGCATAGGAATCTTTTTAATACTCAATGGATCAAGAAAATTATGAATATCAGCATTTTCCACATGAAGTTCTCCTGCTGGCTTAGCCTCTCCAGTAGCAATTTTGGCAACGGTTTTATTCACCGACATACCAAATGAAATAGGCAAGCCACTTTCACTAATAATCTTTTGTCGAAGCTCTTGCGACCACAGCATGCTTCCAAAAAACTTATCCATTCCTGTAATATCAAGATAATGCTCATCTATGGAAGCCTTTTCGTAAACGGGAGCCGAATCGGCAATAATATCTGTTACCAAGCGCGAATATTTTGTGTATTGATCCATATCTCCACGAATATACACTGCATCACTACACAGCTGCCGTGCCATGCGCATTGGCATTCCAGCATGTACTCCAAAAACCCTAGCTTCGTAACTACAACTCGATACCACACCCCTATCGCCTGTTCCTCCAATAATCAGGGGTTTAAAACCTAGTTTACTATTCATTAGTCTCTCCACAGACACAAAAAAAGTGTCCAAATCCAGATGTACAATTGTGCGTCTCATTTATTATGATTACTTTTTAATCAAACTTAAGGTTGCAAGGTAGACAAAATAATTAGAAATTGAGAATGAAAAATTATGTCCTTCGGTAAAACTCATGAGGAAAAAGGAGTTAATAATTAATAGTTAGAGTATGATTATAGAGTTAAGAAAGTGACTTTATCGTAAATTTAAATACTATAGCAAACATATAATTCATTTTGTCGTACTAAACTACTTTCTGCTTGATTTTAGATTACAGATTAACGAACTCAGATTGCAGATGTCCGACCACAATCAAAATTCGATTAATCCTTAATAAATTCTAAAATAATTGAAAATTCATAAAAATTTCGAGTTTCAAACACCTCTGAAATCGTTAATCTAACTAATCTTCAATCAATCGTATCATTAGTCTTTCCCACTTCAGCCTTTAAATCCAAAACCGCCACCCACAATACCATTCCTCAGGATGCTTATCGGGAGGGCAGCTTATAACTTCTGTTTTTATACGTGAGTCTATGGTTTGAGCAAAGGTTGTATATTCTATAATTCCACCAGATTTGCAAGGGTAATCATCCAATCCTTTACGCTTGATTTTAGATTACAGATTAAC
>JAGLCR010000017.1 GCA_023146135.1 Bacteroidales bacterium | reverse complement strand
AGCTGTAGATACTGAGTTTGAATATTCAGTAGAAATATCACCCGTAGAAAATGTGCTAGTAATGCTCTGACCAAAGCCCAAGAGGCTAATTAAAACAAAACTCAATACCATACTGAGTTTCTTAAAAAAGTAATTTGTTTTCATAAGTTTATAGTTTATTATTCCGATAGTTATCGGAAAGATCATATTTATTATAAATCAATATGTTAATCACACTTCTACCTGTCAGTAGTCCAGTGTATCAAAACAGGTTAGAATATATCATGTTCGTTTCATAACATAGAAAATCACAACTTAAATTTGATGTTATCACAATAGTAACATGATGGTTTTCAGTCACAACTGAAAATTAGTACATTTCTTTTTTATTATCATATCAAATACTGAGCTTTAATATGATAACACCTCAATAAAAACAACAAAAAAAAGGGTCTATGTTGTTTTGTGAGGGTAAAGGTATAAATAATCTTTAAATTATTAGAAAATTCAAAGCAATTCTTTGAGCCTACTTTGGGATATATAGCTCTATGCGGAGTTAAATAATTCATGATTAATCAATACAATCCACAGTTAAACAACTGTTTATAAATAACAACGGAAATACTGTATAAGCCTACTAATGATATATATTACTCAAGGCAAAAATCATACTTTTAGATTAAGAATCCAAAGTAAACAATCATTATCCCAGCCAGATTGAAGCCTTTTGCTTTATGGACTAGAAAGGCCGTTAAAGAATTAGTTTTGAGGGAGTTTGGCATTAAGTTGGCAATAAATACTATGGGTGTTTATTTAGGTGCTTGGGGATATAAACCACAAAAACCTAAGAAGATAGCTTATGAGCAAAATTCTAAAAGTGTTCAGAAATGGTTAATTGAAGAGTATCCTGCCATTGTAGAAAAAACAAAGGATGAAAATGCTGAAATTCACTGGGGTGATAAAACAGGAGCAAGAAACAGTAATCAGTATCTACCAACATATTCTCTAGAAAAAAATCCAGATGAATAACTTTAGTGGAAATTTCTGCCTAAAAAAAAGGCCCTTAAGAAAGGGACTTTTGAATTAATCTATAATAAACCGCGAGCAAGAACAATTATTTCTTAAGCAAAACTCGTGATACTAATACCGTTTCACTACTCTCAATTTGCAAATTATATACCCCTGGACTTAGTGCCTGAATATCTATTCTATATACTTTAATTCCTTTTTCTACTTTTTCATCAAACACGAGTTTTCCTAACAAATCATAGATTTTTATTTCAGACTTATCTATCAAATAATCACCAAATTCAATATTTAGGTAATTATATGAGGGATTTGGGTATAATCTTATATTCTCATTCAAATTAGAATGAATTAAACTTGTAGAAATAATATTAATACATACCGAAGTATCGGTACATAGGCTATCACTTACTTCAACAGCATAACTCCCATTAATGCTTGCCGTAAATACTTGATTTGTATCACCAATAAGTTCAAAATAAGCATTATTACAATCCAACCATTGATATCCAACACCGAGTGCATTTGAAATAATACTCGGATCTGACAAATTGCAACTTACATCAATATGGTGAATATCAAGATTTAACCTTAAAACAGAATCGCATCCTAAGCTTGTCATATACACTAATGTATCTGTTGTATTATTGGTGAAATAGGTAGTGCCATTTTCCCAAACGTATGAATTACATGCAAAAATGCTGTCAATTGACAAAACTGAAGCATTAATATTGAGGTGAAGCGAAATAATAGAATCACAAGCTAGATAACTAGGAATTGTATCATAATAAACTCCACTATTACTATAGGTTTGGTTATTTGATATCCATAAAAAAGAATCACAAGCAGAAGCATAAATACTCGAATAGCTGGGTGAACAATAGTTAGGTTGATCTAGCTTTAACATAAAGAAATCGTATCCTCCATTTGAGGTTTTATTTGCTACAGTATTTCCTGGATCGAAATCAACTGTTGACCTAAATTGACCTAGGAGTAATATTTCGCCATCAATATCAACATTTAATGAATTACTATACTCGCTATATGTACTGCCCACACTCCTTGCCCACATAAAAGTACCATTACTCGACAATTTAGAAATAAATATATCCGCATATCCGCTTGAGCTAATATTATAACTACCTGAACCTGGATTAAAATCAACAGTATCATAAAATGTGCCCGTCGTGTAAACGTCGCCAGAATAATCGACAGCTATAGAATTGCCATAATCATAGAGAGGCCCTCCCATACTTTTAGCCCAAACAAAATTACCATTACTATTTAACTTAACTATAAAAATATCCTGATAACCTTTCGATATTAAATCTGCCTGACCATAACCAAAATTAAAATCAGCAGTATCCTTAAAGACCCCTACTACATATATATTATTGCTACCATCTAGTTTCATATCCCGAGGAACATCATCATTTGCTCCTCCCATAACTTTTACCCAAATAAAATCCCCTGCAGAATCCAGCTTCAATACAAATACATCAGCCATCCCCATTGAAAC
The DNA here is from genome assembly GCA_023146135.1 of Bacteroidales bacterium. Lineage (GTDB taxonomy): Bacteria > Bacteroidota > Bacteroidia > Bacteroidales > UBA1556 > UBA6267. The sequence continues at coordinate 5,045 of JAGLCR010000017.1, read as the reverse complement.
TAAATTATGGGTTGATTGACTAGGGTCAAAGTCAACTGTTCCTGAAAACCACCCCGTAATAATGAGATTACCACTGCTATCTATGCTCATAGCTGCTCCCCTACTCGACTGATAACCTGAAATCTTTTTTGCCCAAACGAAATTGCCATTAGAATCTAACTTCGATACAAACATATCTTTCGATCCAAGAGCTACCAAATTAGCCACTCCACTATTAGGGTCAAAGTCAACAGTATCTCTAAAACCACCCGTAGTATAGACATTTCCATCACTATCTGTAATCACTGAATAACAATAATCATTAAGAGGTCCTCCAAAACTTTTTGCCCAAATGAAATTTCCATTTGAATCAAGCTTCGAAATAAAAATATCCTCTCCACCATGCGGAACATGAATACTAACTCCTGAACCTGGATCCAAATCAACCGTATCTGAAAGGCTACCTGTTGTTATTACGTTACCCATATTATCCACACTCAACTTACTGTGTACATTAGTAGCAGTACCTTCCAGCTTTTTTGCCCATTTCAAACTACCACTTTTTGAATACTTTGCTACGAAAAAATCAGAATAAATGGGTGTACCCAATAAATAAGTTGCAGGGCTAGGATCAAAATCCACCGTGTCGCGAAAATTACCTGATACATATATATTTCCATCAGAATCCAAAACAGAATAATGGGCATTATCACTGCTAATACCTCCAGTATTATGAGCCCATAAATAGTTCTGGGCAGTAGAAGGAATAGTAATAAATGTACTTATGATAAATAACAAAAAAATATGAAGCTTTTGTTTATGCAATATTTGAAAAATAATCAAATTCATTATAAGGGTCTTTTACACTATCTATGAAAAGTAAAAGTAATAAAAAAATCGACCGATATAAAGTGCCTATATTTGACTATGGTAGATTCAAGGGGGAGTTGAATAATTCAGTAAAAATACAGGCATGTCACTGATATACCAGATCTTACAAATTAGAAGGGGATGTAAAAATAACTACTATTAATGATATATACTGTTCTTGAAACTTCATCAACAACAAAATTCACTACTAGGCTTTTGAAGTTAGGAGTAAAAGCAGCATTTTACTCCCATTCTATAGTAGCAGGAGGCTTGGAAGATATGTCATATACCACACGATTAACTCCCTTTACCTTATTGATAATATCATTGGATACTTTGGCCAAAAACTCATAAGGTAAATGCGACCAATCGGCAGTCATACCATCGGTAGAACCCACGGCACGTAATGCAACAACTTTTTCGTAGGTGCGTTCATCACCCATCACTCCAACCGACTGAACTGGTAGTAGCATCGCACCTGCTTGCCACACCTTGTCATATAGGTCATTATCTTTCAAACCTTTGATAAAAACATGATCTACTTCCTGAAGAATAGCCACTTTATCTGGAGTAATATCACCTAAAATACGAATTGCCAAACCAGGTCCTGGAAAAGGATGACGACCAATTAGTTCTTTTCTAATTCCCATTTCCAAGCCTACACGTCGAACCTCATCCTTAAATAATGCCTTTAAGGGCTCCACAATTTTTAATTTCATATAATCAGGTAATCCTCCTACATTGTGATGCGATTTGATAGTAGCCGATGGCCCTTTCACTGAAATCGACTCAATCACGTCAGGATAAATTGTTCCTTGCGCAAGCCATTTTACGTTCTTTATCAGATGAGATTCCTGATCGAATACATCAATAAAGGTTCCGCCAATTGCTTTACGCTTTGCTTCTGGCTCGCTTAAACCTGCAAGCGAATCGTAAAAAGCTTGTTTTGCATCAACACCTTTCACATTCAATCCCATATGCTTATATGAATCTAGTACTTCTTCGAACTCATTTTTACGAAGCAACCCATTGTCCACAAAAATACAATACAAGTTTTTGCCAATGGCTTTATGCAAGAGCACAGCAGCTACTGTAGAATCAACTCCGCCTGAAAGACCTAAAACTACTTTATCATCACCCAACTGCTTCTTCAAGTCTTCCACAGTATTGTGTACAAATGAATCGGGAGTCCAATCTTGGGCACAGCCACAAATATCTACAATATAATTCTTTAGTAAGGTTTTTCCTTCCTCAGAATGATATACTTCAGGGTGAAACTGAATACCATAAGTTGTTTCTCCCTTTATTTTAAAACCTGCAACATCCACATCAGCAGTGCTAGAAATTATTTCAAAACTATCTGGAATCTTAGTAATAGTATCACCATGCGACATCCACACTTGTGAGTTCAAGCTCATTCCTTTTACCAATTCACTTTCGCTATTAATAAACCCTAGATTTGCACGACCATATTCACGAGTTTTAGACGGCATAACATTCCCGCCTTCAAGCTGCGCCAAATATTGCGCACCATAACAAACACCCAATAAAGGCTTTACACCACGAATACTACTTAAATCAGGATAAGGTGCATCCTTATCACGAACCGAGAAAGGACTTCCTGACAGAATCACGCCTTTAAAACGGCTTAAATCTTCTGGTAAATGATTATAAGGATGTATCTCACAATACACATTAAGCTCACGTACTCGTCTTGCAATCAGCTGAGTGTATTGCGAACCAAAATCTAATATTAAAACTGCATCTTCCATTTGGCAAAAGTATAAAAAGCAATGATTAAAACTTAGATTATTTTATACGCTATTGCCCTTAATTCACAATTTTTTTTCAATAATCATATAGCAATATCATTCTGCCATATTGTCCTCAAACATAGTATGGCTCAGGAATTGAAGTAAGCTGAAAAGCTGATTAAAAAAGCATTAAGACTTAAACTTATATTGCATTAACAACTAGCGCTTTATAATTTATTATAATATTTAAGACATGAGTACAGAGAAAGACAATAAGCAAGAAGATGTTCAGGAAGAGCAAAATACTGACAATTCGGTAAATAATAAGGATAAAAAGGCTGACAAAAAGAGTAAGAAGAAGACTAAAGCCAAAAAAGAGAGTAAGGAAGAAAAAATGCAGCGTGAATTTGAAGAGTTAACTGACAAACATGCTCAGTTGAATGATGATTATTTACGCTTATTTTCAGAGTTCGATAATTTTCGTAAACGCAAGAATAAAGAAGTTGCAGATTTATATATTACTGCTGGCGAGAAAATGATATTAGCAATCCTTCCAACGATCGATGATTTTGAGCGCGCATTACAGCATATTGGCGATTCGAAAGAAGCCCAAGCTCACCGTGAAGGATTGGAATTGATTTATAATAAATTTCTAAGCATCCTAAAGCAAAACCAAGTGGCCGAGATTGATGCCAAAGGAAAAGACTTTGATACTGATTTTCATGAGGCAATTACACGTTTCCCAGCTCCAACTGAGGATATGAAAGGAAAAGTGGTAGATGTTACAGAAAAAGGTTATACCATGGGTGATAAAGTAATTCGTTATGCTAAGGTTGTTGTGGGTGAATAAGCCTTCGACTTCGCTCAAGGACCTCAACTACGATTAGGCACACATTCCTTCAACAAAAATCAAGGAACACTGCCCATAATATGCACAAATAAGAATTAATGATTAGGTGTTTATCACCTTACATACATAGAAGATAATAAAGATGTCAAAAAGAGACTATTACGAAGTACTAGGAGTTCCCAAGTCGGCTGAAGCGGCTGAAATAAAAAAAGCATACCGCAAAAAGGCAGTACAGTATCACCCTGACAAAAATCCAGGCGATGCATCGGCTGAAGAAAAATTTAAGGAGGCAGCTGAGGCATATGAGGTTTTAAGCAATGAAAACAAACGTTCTCGCTTCGATCAGTTTGGCCATGCCGGCATGGGTGGAGCTGCAAGTGGCGGTGGAGGCTTTGGCGGTGGCGGAATGAATATGGAAGACATATTCTCTCAATTTGGCGACATATTTGGTGGTGGCGGATTCGGTGGTGGATTTGGAGGCGGCGGTGGTCAGCGTGGCCGTCGTGTTAACCGAGGATCGAATTTGCGTGTACGCGTAAAGCTTACACTAAAAGAAATTTCTAGTGGTGTAGAGAAAAAAATAAAAGTTAATAAATATATCTCTTGTGAATCGTGTAGCGGAACCGGTGCCGAAAATGGCAGCTCCTACTCTACTTGTAGTACTTGTAATGGAAGTGGCCATGTAACACGTGTTCAACAAACATTTTTAGGCCATATGCAAACGCAAAGTGTATGTCCTACTTGTGGTGGCGAAGGAAAATCTATTACCCATAAGTGTAAAAGCTGTAGTGGTAACGGAATCATAAAAGGAGAGGAAGTAATTACGATTAACATTCCTGCAGGTGTTGAAAATGGCATGCAGTTATCTGTTAGCGGAAAAGGAAATGCCGCAGCTCGTGGGGGAATTAATGGCGATTTGATAGTGGTAATTGACGAAGCTCCTCACGATCAATTGAAGCGGGATGGTCAAAACTTACTTTATGATCATTATATAAGCATTCCTGATACTGTATTGGGAACTACTATTGAGATTCCAACAGTAGATGGCAAAGCAAAGATTAAAGTTCCAGCTGGTACACAGGCCGGAAAAGTTTTCCGTTTAAGAGGTAAAGGATTACCTAGTGTAGAATACCATGGCCAAGGTGATTTATTGGTAAATATTAATGTGTGGACTCCTCAAAAACTCACCAAAGAAGAAGAGGAAATAATGGAAAAGATGCGTAGTTCAGATAGCTTTACTCCTCGACCTACTGCAAGAGATAAATCATTCTTTGATAGAATGCGCGACTATTTTACAAATTAAGCAAGTTGATTATTTTGTAAAAATGAAGAATAAAACAAAGCAGCTTTTTATAAATAAAAAGCTGCTTTGTTTTTAATACTAAGAACAAAAAGAATCAATCATTAAACTTCGGGAAGTGTTTCGATATCCTTCTTAACTTCATCCTCATTAATCCCAAGTTTATTACGTACTTGAGTATATAATTCATACTCTTTACTGTGAATATTACCATCGGCCAACATCACTAAATCCATCCAAGCTAAAGCACGTACTTTTTGTGCATGTGTGGTTTTATCCAAATTACTAATCA
>JAGLCR010000016.1 GCA_023146135.1 Bacteroidales bacterium | reverse complement strand
TAAAGTTAACCTTCTTTATTCTTTTGCTGAACAGTAATTTATTTGCTCAATCAACCAAGCATGTTCTATTTCTTGGCAACTCATATACAGCGGCCAATAATTTGGCTTCTATTGTAGCAAGTCTTGCACTAAGCACAAACGACTCACTAGTTTACTCCACAAATACACCAGGAGGATATACTTTACAAGCTCATAGTACTAATTCAGCTAGTTTGGCACTAATTCAACAGGGCACTTGGGATTATGTAGTTTTACAAGAACAAAGTCAAATACCATCATGGCCAATATCTCAAGTAAACACTGATATGTTTCCATATGCAAAGAGTCTGTGTAATAGTATTCGTCAAGCAAACCCTTGCAGCGTTCCATTATTTTTCATGACATGGGGAAGGAAAAATGGAGATAGTTATAACTGCCCAAACTGGCCACCAGTATGCACTTACGAAGGCATGGACAGCCTTCTCAACCTACGCTATCAAATGGTAGCCGATTCTAATGATGCCTATGTATCACCCGTGGGAGCTGTTTGGCATCGCATTCGTGACATTCATAATAAAATAGAATTGTATTCATCAGACGAGAGTCACCCTTCATTAGAGGGGTCATATGCAGCAGCTTGTACATTTTACACGCTTATTTTTCAAAAAGACCCAAGCTTGATTACAGATAATTATGGATTGGATGCTTCTGTTGCTCAAAATATACGTTTAGCAACAAAACTGATTGCCTACGATAGCTTAGTAAATTGGAATGTGGGGAAATACCAACCAGTAGCTAGTTTCAGCACAACACAAATTAATGATAGTATTTATTTTTCAAATAATAGTATCTATGCTACCTCATACGATTGGCAGTTTGGCGACGGAACGATATCTAGTCAATTTGAACCTGTGCATAAATACACTCTGTCGGGAAACTATAATGTAACCCTAAAAGCCAATAAATGTGGCGAAAGCGATACCTCCTCACATTACATTCAGGTAGTCATTAATACACTAAACAATTCTACTAATAACAGCTATAGCGTTTACCCAAATCCTATAGACGACCAGATCAATATTCATCTTTCAAATTCTGAAAGGCTAAGCAATATTACAATCTATTCCATAGATGGAAAACTTATCAAATCATTTTCAGATGTTCAAGGGATAGATATAAAACTAAAAGCAACTGATTTACCTAAAGGGATATATATTTTAAGTTTTGATATTTCAGAAAAAACCTATCAATACAAGATTGTAAAATAGCTTTCTCACTTAGTCCAAATACTTTGCTGTATATGATTTTTTGTTTTTTAATAGACTTTCAGGTGTGCCTTCAAAAATAATATTACCACCAGCGTCACCTCCTTCAAGACCAAGGTCAATTACCCAATCGGCACATTTTATCAAATCGGTATTATGTTCAATTATTATCACAGAATGCCCCATCTTAATTAGTGATGATAATGCAGAATACAGTTTATTAATATCATGAAAATGCAGCCCCGTGGTTGGCTCGTCAAAAATAAACAGCAGTTTATCCGCATTACTTCCTTTGGAAAGGTAGAAGGCCAATTTAATCCTCTGAGCCTCTCCACCACTAAGTGTATTCGACGATTGCCCAAGTTGAACATAGCTAAGTCCTACATCATCCAACACTTGCAACTTATCCACTATGCGCTTAACTAAGGAATTTTGTTTTCCTTCTTTGAAGAAGATTAATGCATCGGCAACAGTCATTTTCAATAAATCAGAAATGTCTTTCCCTTCAAATTTTACATCCTTTGTTTCAGCTTTATATCGACTACCATCACAATGCTCACATTTAAGATAAATATCAGCCATAAACTGCATCTCCACCTTTATTACTCCTTCACCTTGGCACTGTTCACATCGCCCGCCCTCTACATTAAACGAAAAGTAACCTGGTTTGTAATTGCGTATTATAGCTAACTTTTGCGAAGCATAAAGAGAGCGTATATCATCAAACGCTTTAATATAGGTTACAGGATTGGAACGCGAAGAACGACCTATTGGGTTTTGGTCAATCATTTCCACATCAGAAATTTGCTTATAGTCACCAAATATTCCTGCATGCTTGCCTGTAGCATCTGAGTGGCCTCCCAATATTTTCTTTAGAGCAGGATAAAGAATACCTTTTATTAAAGTTGTTTTGCCTGACCCACTAACTCCAGTTATTAAGGTCATTACATTAAGAGGTATTTTTACATCAATTTTTTTAAGATTATTTTCTTCAGCAGAGCGCACTTCAACGTACTCCTTCCAATTACGACGAAATGCAGGAATAGCAATACTCATTTTTTTAGTGAGATACTTAGCTGTTAGGCTGTCCGAACTTGCAATCATAGTAGCAAAATCTCCTTCAAAAACCACTTCACCACCATGACTACCAGCAGCTGGACCAATATCGATAATATGATCGGATGCACGCATGATAGTTTCATCATGCTCAACCACAATTACCGTATTACCAATATCACGTAAGCGCTTCAAAACAACAATCATGCGTTCGGTATCACGCGGATGTAGTCCAATACTTGGCTCATCTAGTATATAAATAGAACCCACCAAACTACTACCCAAAGAAGTAGCTAAATTTATCCTTTGCGACTCCCCTCCTGACAGTGTATTTGACCGCCGATTCAATGACAAATACGATAAACCCACATCGCTTAATACTTGCAAGCGATTAGTAATCTCAAGAATAATACGCTTGGCTATTTGTGAATCATATTTATCCAACTTTAGATTATTGAAAAAATCCAATCCACGATCAACCGACATTAATACTATATCCGTAATTGTTTTATCATCTATTTTTACAAAATTCGTTTCTTTACGCAATCTACTTCCTCTACAATCTGGACAAACCGTTTTACCACGATAGCGTGACAACATCACACGATATTGAATCTTATATGCATTTTGTTCAAGTTCTTCAAAAAAAGCATTCAATCCATCAAAATGTGAATTCCCAGTCCAAAGCAATTCTTTTTCATCTTCTGTTAACAGGTAATACTGCCTATGAACAGGAAAATCAAATTTGGTCGTTGCCATAATGAATCGGTCTTTCCACTGACCCATCTTTTCACCTTTCCAGGGAGCAATTGCCCCTTCAAATACTGATAGGTTTTTATCAGGGATAACTAAATCTCGATCAATGCCAATTACACTTCCATAACCTTCGCACTTACGACATGCCCCGTAAGGATTGTTAAAACTAAAAAAATTGAGAGAGGGTTCTTCGAACTCCATACCATCCAATTCAAAACTATTGGAAAACTCCATGAAATTGAACTTCTTTTCTGACTCATAGAAAACACGGCATATACCCTCGCCTTCATAAAAAGCTGTTTGAACAGAATCGGCCATTCTACTAGCTAGTGAATGAAATTTTTCATCACGAACCATGCGATCGATTACGATATAGCAATCCGTTTTCTTCTTTTTATCAAGACCTTTTATTTTAAGAGCATCTTCAATACTAATAACATTACCTTTTACTAGCAAACGGGAAAAGCCATGCTGCATAAGCATATTTAATTGTACGCTCAAATCCCTATTTTCACGCTGCACAACGGGTGCCGTTACCATAAAACGAGTTCCACTAGCAAGAGTTTCGGTAAACTTTAATACATCTTTAGTTTTATGACGTTTTACTATTTTTCCGGAAATAGGCGAATAAGTTTTACCAATACGGGAAAATAAAAGTTTTAGGTATTCGTAAATTTCGGTTGATGTACCAACTGTAGAACGAGGATTGCGAGTATTTACTTTTTGCTCAATAGCAATAGCGGGCGAAATACCAGAAATACTATCCACTTCAGGCTTACTCATACGCCCCATAAATTGACGAGCATAGGAACTCAAACTCTCAATATAACGCCGTTGCCCATCTGCATACAAGGTATCAAAAGCCAATGACGACTTTCCCGAACCCGACAAACCCGTAATTACAACAAACTTATTTCGTGGGATACGTACATCAATATTTTTAAGATTGTGTACCCTTGCTCCCTTTATTTCTATATAATCAAATTTCGCCAAATTTATCTCCTCTATTTACTGCAAATATCTACAAAATCTTATTGCAAAAATTATAGAATTAATAGGAATATTTTGACGATTTTTAACAAATGTTTGGTAATTCAAAAATATTTTTTACATTTGTGCAGTTAAATAATTACAATTGGATGCAACCTTTTTCAATAATTATTGTTTAACATATAATTAAAACAATCAATAACCAATTAATAGGAGGATCGATATAGACTAAACTTTACCATTTTTTATTAGGAACCAAATCTATTAGAATGGACTATTCGAAGTTTAGTGATCAGGAATTGATTCGCGCCTATATCTCCGGCTCTGAGTCTTACATCAATGAAATTATTATACGTCATCGACCGCGTGTACTTGGTTATATCATCATGTCGGTAAAAGACCGTGATATTGCTGAGGATATTTTTCAAGACACTTTCATTAAAGTAATTAATAAACTTAAAGTTGGGTCTTATGTGGAAGAAGGTAAGTTTATTTCATGGGTTTTACGAATTGCTCATAATTTAGTGATTGATCATTTCCGTCGTACTAGTCGTGTACGGATGGTGCGAGCAAATGATGATTACGACCCATTTAACCAAATTGAAGTTTACGATACCAATGCGGAGGATAGAATTATTGAAAAACAAACACACGAAAAAGTACGTCAATTAGTTGAAATGCTGCCTGACACTCAACGTGAAGTGCTAAAAATGCGTCATTATTCGGAGATGAGTTTTAAGGATATTGCAGACAGCACAGGTGTGAGTATTAACACCGCTTTAGGGCGTATGCGCTATGCTCTTATAAATTTGAGAAAGCTAATTGAAGAAAACAAGGTAGTACTTTCAAAATAAATTTAACAATTCTAATAATATTTAAACAGTCTTGTGCGTTATAGGAATAGTATTAACCACAAAACTGCCTATGAATAATAATTCTACTTTAACAAAAACTATTTACGAATACGAGTTTAAGGAGTTCATCTCTGATGAAGACCTACTAAATGACTCAAATGTATTTGCAAATATGGAAGTCAAAATCTCAAAGAGGATTTTGCAAAGTATCCTAAACTATTCCAAAGCATTGGAAGTTCGTAATACGGATTGGCTACAAAGCCAAATAATTCTTAATTAAGAAAAAGGCTGTTCAAATGAGCAGCCTTTTTTTTACGTTCGCATTTTATGTAATATTGCAGCAAAGAAAAACAATATGACGAAGAAAGAGCGTTTTGAAAAGTTCATTGATTACTTTTCGAAAAATCAACCTATAGCAGAATCTGAGCTGGATTTTAGAAATACATACGAGCTTGTTGTATCGGTCATTCTTTCGGCTCAGTGCACCGACAAAAGAGTAAATGTAATTACTCCCGATTTTTTTAAGGCCTTCCCCACTGCAGAAAAATTAGCCGAAGCAGAAGTTGCAGAAATTTTTGAATATATAAAATCCTGTTCCTATCCAAATAATAAAGCGAAAAACATCTCAGGCATGGCCAAAATGTTAGTTGGTGATTTCAAAGGAATTATTCCTGATGATGTTGATGAATTACAGAAATTGCCTGGCGTTGGACGAAAAACAGCAAATGTTGTAGCTTCTGTTGCCTTCAACAAACCTACCATGGCGGTGGATACTCATGTTTTTAGAGTTTCGAATCGTATTGGACTAACTACCAACTCTAAAACACCATTAGAAACAGAGAAACAATTAGTGCGATACTTCCCTGAGGAAGTAATTCCTGTGGCACACCACTGGATTATTCTCCATGGTCGTTATATTTGTTTAGCCCGAAAACCAAAGTGTGACATTTGCCCTATCACAGATATTTGTAAGCACTATGCTAAAAATAAGGGAAAATAAGAAGGACATTCGATTTGATATTTGCATTTACGACTCCTCGTCATAATATATCTTATAGAACTTCCGCCCATCAGTTTCCTCCCCTCGCTCAATCAGCTCCTTATCACCATGTATATAAATATGGAAGTTTTTATCCAGTTTTAATACACTTTTAAACGCTCGTGCTTGCTTCTTAACAGCATGTGGCGATATTTCAAAACTATCATTTATAACCAAATCTTTTTCTTCACTATACGATTGATCAAAGCTATGAAACGACTCAATAACATCGTTATTTTGAAAAACTGATTGTTCAAATTCCTCTTTTTCAAAAGTATCATGCTTTTTAAAATAATCAACCGAGCGATTTAGTAAATCTATTTGCTCCGCTTTACTTACCTCATACTCTGATGGAATTTGCTCAGTTATAAACGCTTTAGTGAAATCTAAAAACTGATTTGTGCTATTTACATAATCCTTACGGAAATCCACTTTCACAAATTCATTAATCCAATAATCAGTCTCTGTACTCGCATTATCAATTATAAAAACCGTATAGGGTTCCTCCGAAAAGACGATCAAAACGGCCTTGTCGAGCTTTTTTGAGCCTATACCCTTCTTAAAATTTAAACCTATTTTTGATGAGTCAGAAGATGTGGTTTCAATAAAATTTTCTTTATTCTCCACTTTATAAATTCCCAATGCCTGATAATAATTATTGTCCATTTTTACATTATCGTATTTAATAACAAACAGATCACCATCCTTAATATTAGGATGTTTTGATACTGACTTTAAGTGCTGATGTATCTCTTGAGATCGAATCAGGAAACTCTCATCTTGATGTATATCTCTAACAAGATTGAATAAAACATTCATTTTTAAATCTACATCATGAGTAAATTCATAAGTAGTCACAGCTGCAGCAAATGGCTTAATAAAAATCCGCCTAACAACTTCTTCCTCCAGCTCTCCTTGAATATTATACTCTTCGGTATTTACATAGGACAAGCTACCTTCGGCTCCAAAGCGATGGTAGATTATGTTATTTACAATTACTTCATCAAACTCTATCATGTTTATATTGTTCTAATTACAAATTAATATTTCATACGATTCAACGATTGCAAATTAAACAAATTATTGTTTTACTTACTGCTTATATCACAAAAAAAAGCTAATCTCAAATACTACAAATCCCGTTAGTCAAAATAATAAATCAAAATATGATGTGATATATATAATAACTTGAACATTATTAGAAGTGATTATTACTCATAAATAAACTACATTTGCCTTGCACAAAACTACTTTATTATTCGAGTAGTAATATTGACAATAACAAACTTATGATAAAACAATTACCTTTTCTCACTGTACTTCTGTTATTATTTGCTACTACTAGTGCATATGCTATAGATACGGATAGCACTAAGGTGCGAAAGAATACAATTCGATGGAATCCAACTCCAATGTTTGTTGTGGGACCAAAGAGCTTTGTTTTTGGTTACGAGCGCGTACTCAAAAACAATCAATCCATCTCGATGAATATCGGATACCTAGAAAAGGCTCCATTAACAAATGAAGAAGGAGAAGTAATTCAGATATTTGACCAATCGAGCAAGGGAGGTTTTGACTTTTCTTTGGATTATCGCTTCTATTTCAAAAAAAGAAATAAATACCCTGCTCCTGACGGATTATACTGGGGGCCTTACACCTCGGTATATCAAGTATGGCAAGATGCTTCTATAAATCTACTAGATGGAACTGCCGTAAAAAATACAGTTCATTATAATGGAAGTTTTACCATGTATAATTTAGGCTTACAATTGGGCTACCAATTTATTATCAAAGACCGATTCAGTATCGACCTTATTTTAATGGGCCCCTCATATTCCTATTACGATATGGACTTGAAACTACGTTTTGATACAGACATCGATCCTGACGATCCATTTTATAAAGAATTATTAGAGAAAATTTCTGAATCAAGCCCTCTTTTAGAACAGTTTCTTAAAAACCAGTCTTTTGAGGCTAGTGGTCGGTTAAAATTTAGTTATTACGGATTTAGATATGGCATTCAATTAGGATATCATTTTTAGCATATACTTTAAAAACAAAAGCATTAAATCAATAAACATAAAACATTATGAATTTGAAATTACAGTTTAGCAGTTTATTAATTATTAGCCTCTTCATCATGAGCAGTTGCAAAGAAAACAAGCAACAAGGACCACCTCCACCACAGAAAATCCCTGTAATTGAAGTAATTGAAATGGATGTTCCGATTTTTACTGAATATGTAGGTCAGATTTATGGTCAGAAAGACATTCCTATTCGTGCTCGAGTTGAAGGATTTCTTGAAAGTATCGAATTTCAGGAAGGCTCAAAAGTAAAAAAAGGACAATTACTTTATACCATTGACCCACAATCTTTAGAGGCCGCCACAAACGCCCAAAAGAGTCAAGTTACAGCTGCTCAAACAGCCTTATCAAAAGCTCGTGCCGATTTGGATAGAATCAAACCATTGGCTGAGGCAAATGCTATAAGTCAAAGTGATTTGGATGCAGCACAGGCTGCTTATGATGCTGCCGTGGCTGATCTTAATGCTGCTAAATCAAATCTTAGATCCTCAAATATTGATTTGAGTTACACACAAGTAAAATCGCCACTCGATGGCATCATTGGTAAAACAATGGCCCGTGTGGGTGAGTTTGTAGGACGTGAGCCAAACCCGGTTATTTTGAATACCGTATCAAAAACTGATACTATTATTGTTAAATTCTCTCTTACCGAATCACAATACTTACATCTTTCCAAACGCTTTATTGAAAGAAAAAAAGAAGGTGAATTAAAACAAGATTATGCTCCAAATGTACAGCTTCAGCTAGCCGATGGAACTACATACGACCAACTCGGACATATTGACTTTATAGACCGAAGTATTGACCAAAATACAGGAACCATATTAGTTCAAGCTAGCTTTCCAAACCCTGATGGTTTATTACGACCAGGACTTTATTCAAAAGTGAAAGTACAAACAGATCTTATTCTTGATGCAATCATTGTACCTCAGCGATGCATATCAGAATTACAAGGACAATTCTCTGTATTTATTGTAAATGATAGTAATAAAGTGGAGTCTCGACCCATAACTATTGCTTATCGAGCTGGGGATTTAGCAGCCATTTCAGAAGGACTAGAAGTAGGTGATAAAATTGTAATTGACGCTTTACAAAAAGTAAGATCAGGAATGACTATAGCCCCTTTAGATACCGTTTTTGTAAGCAAAGTATTTAAGAAAAAACAATAGAACTATGGCTGAAAGTAAAGGAAATTTTTTCGTTCACAGGCCTATTGTGGCAATGGTAATAGCTATTATCATTGTAATTGTAGGAAGCCTGTCAGTATTGGATCTGCCCATTGAGCAGTATCCTAATCTCACCCCTCCTATTGTTCAGGTAAGAGGAACCTACACCGGTGCCAATGCACTTAATGTGGAAGAGTCGATGGCAACCCCATTGGAGCAACAAATCAATGGTGTTGATAATATGATTTATATGCAATCGACCAATGCCAATGATGGAACCATGAGTATTGACATTAGCTTTAGTGTTGGAACCGACCCCGACATGAACACTGTTCTTGCTCAAAATAGAGTTTCAGCAGCAACCGCAAAACTACCTGCGGCAGTAAAGCAATATGGTGTTACTACTGAAAAATCACTGCCAAGCATATTAATGCTTATCAACCTAACTTCGGATGGGCGATACGATCAAGATTTTCTTGGAAATTATGCATTGATTAACATTAAGGACCAATTAGCTCGTATTAAAGGTATTGGACGTGTAAATGTAATGGGAGCATCCGATTACTCCATGCGAATATGGATTAAACCTGACCG